>JBMYJC010000213.1:0-4370 GCA_049594055.1 Luteibaculum sp.
TTGAGCAAGCTCAACCAAGAAGCTTTCCATATTCGTAAAATCCTAAAAATCAAACCTTTGTATACAGCATCGATTACTACCGGAAATAGCTGGGAAAAGATTCAAAGCCTAAAAATAAAACTGGGTTCAAATTGGGATGGTGAGTGGTTTGATGATGAACTAAACCGCGTTCTATACGCCACCGATGCCTCCATTTACAGGGAGCTTCCGGCAGCCTTAGTTATACCAAAAAATGAAGTTGCAATTAAACAGCTGGTTGCGGCTGCCGCGCAAATAAATGTGCCATTAATCCCGCGGGGAGCGGGAACTTCCTTGGCCGGCCAGGTAGTAGGAAATGGCGTTGTAGTAGACTGCAGCAAACACTTTACCAATATCCTGGAGATAAACCCCACTGAAAAATGGGTGCGCCTTCAACCGGGGGTAATTCGAGATGATTTAAATAACGCACTAGAGCCCTTTGGCCTCATGCTTGGACCGGAAACCTCCACAACCAATAGGTGTACCATTGGCGGTATGCTTGGTAATAACTCCTGTGGTTCCAGGTCTTTGATTTTTGGCTCTATGCGTGATCATATTCTGGGGTGCAGGCTAATTACAAGGTTTGGCGATTTGGTAGACATAGACCCCAGTAAACATAACCCTGGCCAAGAGGATCTGTTAAAGGGTTTGGATAAAATTCTTGGTGACAAAGCACTTCAGGAAAAGATTAGATCCAACTATCCCAAAAGTTCCATCAAGCGCAGAAACCACGGGTATGCTCTGGACATTTTACTGAATAGCCAACGCTATAATTCAGCTGGCACTGAAGCGTGTAATATAGCGCAGCTTTTATGTGGATCTGAAGGCACCCTAGGCTTTATAAGTGAGGTAAAGCTCTCTTTGGTAGAAATTCTCCCTCCCCATCAGTCGCTCCTGCTCCTTGAGTGTGAAAGCATAGATCAGAGCCTTCGCGCAAATATTGAGGCGCTCAAGTATAAGCCCAGTGCTTGTGAGTTGATGGATCACTTTATTATTTCAAATGCGAGAAAACTCAGATCGCAAAAGGATAATGCAGCCCTTATAGAGGGTGAACCGCAAGCTATTCTTGTTGTAGAGTTCGCTGAAAAAACCCAGGAAAGCTTACGAGAAAAATTAACTGCGCTCCAAAAAATGCTAAGTCAATTGGGCTTATGTACTAATAGTACGGTGATTCCAAAAGAAGCCATGCATAAAATTTGGGATTTACGAAAAGCTGGACTGGGAATTTTATCCACCGTAAAAGGAGATGCAAAACCTATAGCCTTTGTAGAGGATACCGCAGTAGAAGCTTCGGATTTACCAGAATTTATCCGACAGTTTAATCAACTCTTACACAGTAAGGGTTTAAGCGCAGTTCACTACGCCCATGCAGCTACTGGTGAGTTGCACCTGAGACCAGTAATTGATTTAAAAAGCCAGGAAGGCAAAACCCAATTGCGACAAGTGGCCCAAGAAACGGCAGAGTTGGTAAAAAAATATCAGGGAAGCGTAAGTGGTGAACACGGAGATGGAAGATTAAGAGGATCCTTCATCCCCTTTATGTATGGAGAAGAAATATACCAAGCTTTCCAGGCAGTTAAGTCTCTTTTTGATCCAGCTGGCATTTTTAATCCTGGAAAAATTGTTGCGGTACCGCCCATTGATTCAGACCTGAGATACCATAAAGCCTACAGAAACTTTAGCTACAAAACAGCATATGCTTTTGAGGAAAGTGGTGGATTCCAAGCTGCAGTAGAAATGTGTAACGGCTCAGGTGATTGTGTAAAAACAAGCCTTACGGCTGGAACTATGTGCCCGAGTTTTCAGGCTACTAAAAAAGAAAAAGACAGCACAAGAGGCCGGGCTAATGTTCTTCGAGAGGTTTTAGCAAAGGGACCCTATGCCATTAAAAATAGTCCAGAACTAGAGGAGGCCATGCAACTTTGCATTTCTTGTAAAGCCTGCAAAAAGGAGTGCCCGAGTAATGTAGATATGGCTAAGATGAAATCGGAGCTACTACATCTTAAGCACAAGAAGCGTTTTAATCCCAAAGCCTTTTTGATCGCAAGACTTCCCAGCTTGTTGATGGTCCTGGCGAAATATCCTGTCCTATCCAATTTTCTTCTTGGTATTGGTGAGGGGCTAGCAAAAAAATGCCTGGGGATTGCACCTGAGCGAGCTATACCCAAGCTGTACTCAATGCCCAAACTACCCAAGCATTATAAGACCAATGAGGCAGATATTTTCTTGTTTGTAGATGAGTTCACCCAATTTGAAAGGCCTTGGATTGTGGCGCAAGCCATTTCTTTACTTGAGCATAGTGGGAGTACAGTGGCCATCCTCCCAATAAATAACAGCTACAGGTCGGCCTGCTCTGTTGGTCAATTGGACTTTGTAAAGGCAGGTATAAACCACTGGCATAAGAAACTTCAAAAACTGAAAATCAACCAAATAGTTTGTTTGGAACCCTCATCCTTAAGTATGTTGTTGGATGAGTTTACCGACCTGTGTTCTGGAAGTCAACGAGAATTTTTTGAGAGTCTAAAAACGAAATGCAGCTCCATAGAGCGCTATTTGTGGCAACATAGTTCTGGAATAAGAATACAATCTAACCCAATTAATGAGGTGCTTATTCATGCGCACTGCCATCAAAAAGCGATGGAGGATCCTTTCGCTTTGGAGAAATTACTCAAGAAATTAGGAGTGGATCAGGTAAGTACCTTGGATAGTGGTTGTTGCGGTATGGCGGGATTTTTCGGGTTTGAAAAAGCAAATTTTGCCATCTCTAAAAAAATTGGAGAGGTGAAACTTTTTCCAAAAATTAAATCCAAACCTGGAGCCACAGTAGTAGCTGCGGGTATTAGCTGCCAACAACAACTCATGGGAATAATAAATACCAGGGCTTTACATCCTGTTGAATTTCTTCATCAGCTCATTTTTCCAATTAATTCTTAACTATTTCTGTTTGGTAAACGGGCTTAGAGTACAGATTAATGACATAAGGTTCAGGGATTTAAAAAATAGTATCTTTGGTCAAATCCCCACCACATGTTCTCTATCCCCACCGAAGAATTATGGAAGGACATTTCCTTTCCAGGACTAAAAAGAGGCGCCAGGTACCAGATTTCAGATTTAGGCCGTTTGCGCATTTGGAATGTTAAGTCTGATGCGTGGCGACTCCTTACCCCAATTGGTAAAGACTATTTGTACTATACCTCCTTTAAATCGGAATTTGGTTGGCGGAAACGAATTACCAAACCTATTCACAGACTTGTAGCCGGTGCCTTTTTACCGCTCCCTGGCGAGGAACAAAAATTCGTTATCCACCTGGACTACAATAAAAAAAACAACGCTGCTAAAAACTTGAAGTGGGCTACTCAGAAAGACCTGACCCTTCACAACCAAAACAACCCCAAAGTGATTGCTGGGCGAATAAAAAACCGCGGAGTTGTAACGAACTCGAAATTGACGGAATCTGATGTCATTCGGCTTAAAAAGAAATTAAACCGAAATAAAAACCGTCTTAATGTATTGGCTCGGGAATTTGGAATCACCCACACGCAGCTAAACAGAATTAGAAATGGGGAGAATTGGTCGCACGTGGTGGTGCAAGACTAATCTTCCTCAGACAGATTGGGGTTCTCCTCAACGTACTGAACCACCTTAGATATTTCAGACACAAAGGTATCCAGGGTATCCCTAATTGGATGATTTTTAGCCGGTTTAGTTTTTTGTGTTTGTAACTGTTTGGCCATTTCTACCAGGTCTGTTCTACCCATAAAGCCAATTGAGGATTTGAGGGTATGACAAGTTTTAGCCACACTTTCCCAGTTTTCCTTAGCCAATTCCCGCTCAATATTTTCCAGATAAATCGGAGTGTCTTCTTTAAATATTTCCAACATCTCGCGCACCACCTCTTGCTCATTTCCAACCATCTCTCTCAAAGAGCTGAGGTCTACTGGTTTGTTAGATTTGGGTTTATTGTTTTTGGGTTTAGGTTCTTCCTCATATACCCTAACTAATGGGGTGTTTTGTTCTGCTTCCTTACCCAACTGCGAGAACACTACCTGGTATAAATTCTCGGGTTTAAACGGCTTGGATAGGTAATCATTCATCCCCGCTGCCAGATAACGCTCCCTTTCCTCTATTAATGCATGAGCAGTCAAGGCGATTATGGGGGTTTCCTTTTTATTCTTCTTCTCCAGGAGTTTGATCTGCTTCATGGCCTCCACTCCATCCATAATAGGCATTTGGATGTCCATTAAAATAATATCATAGTTATTATTAGTCACTAAATCAACTGCAATCTGGCCGTTGTCAGCAATTGTAATATTAATGTTTTCCCATTGTTTTTTTAGCGTTTTAGTAGCCAC
>JBMYJC010000214.1:0-215 GCA_049594055.1 Luteibaculum sp.
GTGCGTGTTAATTCTTTAAGTGCTTCGTAGGGATTAGGGTAGGCCTCTCTTCGCAATATTGTTTGTATTGCTTCTGCAACCACGGCCCAATTGGCTTCTAGATCCCTCCTGATTTTATCTTCGTTTACCACCAGTTTTCCAAGTCCGCGGGTGGTTGCTTTTAAGGCTACAATGCTATGACCAAAGGGCACACCAACATTCCTAAGTACAGTAGA
>JBMYJC010000214.1:225-4370 GCA_049594055.1 Luteibaculum sp.
GCAAGCGACTCACTGGGAGTTTGTTTGCGAGGTGGTCGAAGAGGGCGTTGGCTATTCCCAGGTTTCCTTCGCTGTTTTCGAAGTCAATGGGATTTACTTTATGCGGCATTGCAGAAGAGCCCACTTCGCCAGCTTTTATTTTTTGTTTGAAGTAATCGAAGGAAATGTAGGTCCACAGATCGCGGTTGAGGTCTATAAGGATAGTATTGATGCGCATTACGGTTTGGAAAAGTGCAGCCATTTGGTCGTAATGCTCAATCTGTGTTGTGGTTTGCTGTCTGTTTAAACCCAATTGCTCCCGAACAAAATCGTTGGCAAACTGCACCCAGTTTATGCTTGGGTAGGCCACTTTGTGGGCATTAAAAGCTCCTGTTGCACCACCAAATTTGGCTTCAATGGGCGTTTTCTTAAGGCTTTCAATTTGTTTATCCAGGCGTTCTACAAAAACCCAGATTTCTTTTCCCAGTCGGGTGGGGCTTGCTGGTTGTCCATGAGTACGCGCCAATAAGGCTATGTTTTTCCAGCCCTGGGCTAATTCTGCTAGTTGGTTTCTTACGCTTTCTACCTCGGGTAAATAGCAGTTTTGAATGCAATCTTTTATGGATAGTGGAACACTGGTATTGTTAACATCCTGGCTGGTTAACCCAAAATGAACAAACTCGCTAATGGCTTCTAATTGCAGCTCTTTAAGCTTTTCCTTAATGAGGTACTCCACGGCTTTTACATCGTGGTTAGTGGTTTGCTCTATTTCTTTTACCCGCTCAATATCCTGTTGCTCAATGTTTTCGCCCCAGGCTATTAGGCTTTTTAGTTTGCCAGGATTTACATCTTCTAAGCCCGGTAGGCCCAGTTTAATTAAAGCGTGTAAATACCTTACCTCTACTTTAACCCTGTATTGTATAAGTGCCGCCTCAGAAAAATATGCTCTTAAGTCTTTCGTTCCCTTCTGATATCTCCCATCCAATGGCGATAGTGCAAACAAACTATCCATCCTTTAAATTTAGCTTTGGGCAAAATTATTATAATTGGCGTGCCCGCTAAGAAAAACAAGTCAATTTAGCTATGCCTTCCTTCGCAAATCAATTCATTCTCGGAATAAAATCTCACAGCACGGCATGGAAATTCATCCGTAAGCACGGTTTGTGGCATTACTTTGTTTGGCCTGTTTTATTGGCTATTCTCATTTTGTGGATGGGAGCATCGGCCATTTCTTCGGCAACTGAGTATACTATAGAATTAATAAAGGCCTGGATTTGGGATGATCCCCAAAAGGATGGACTTTGGGAGACTGTAGTCTATTGGTGTATTTGGTTCATTTTTAAGGTTCTGTTTTTTTACACCTATTTCATACTTAACAAGTACATCGTTTTTATCATTTTATCGCCCATTCTCGCTATTGTTTCGGAGCGGGTAGATAGTTTGGAAAGCGGTAAAGAGTTTCCCTTTAGTTTGCCCCAATTGATGAAGGATATCTTTCGCGGTATAGCCATTGCTTTAAGGAATCTTTTTCTTGAGTATGCTGCCACCTTAGCTTTGTTGCTGCTTAGCGCGTTTATTCCTTTGCTTGCTCCAATCTATCCCTTTGCGGTATTTTTTATAGCTGCTTACTTCTATGGTTTCGCATTTCTGGATTACAACTGCGAGCGTTACCGATTGAGTTACTCGGAGAGCGTACAGCTAATTAGAAAAAACATGGGTCTGGCAACCGGCATAGGTAGCGTTTTTTCCCTGCTCTTTTTTATCCCCGTGTTGGGTGGCATTATAGCGCCCATATTAAGCTGCGTAGCGGCAAGTTTGGCTTATGGTAAAGTAATAAGGGGCGGTGTAGTTAGAAATTAACTTTGACTTAGCGACAATTTTTTACCGAAGTAACTGCACGGTACCTCTTAGTTGCCGGGTCTTCACTTCATCCGTAAAGCGAAGATTTAGTTGCCATACATAAACGTCATTTTGCACCTCCCTTCCGTTAAATGTTCCATCCCAAGAGCTTTCAATGTTGGAAGAAGTGAAAATTTGTTCTCCCCAGCGGTTGTAAATGGAGAATTGGTACTGAGCGATATTTGTTGTGCTGGTAACAGGAGCAAAACCCTCGTTAACTCCATCGTTATCGGGTGAAAATGCATTTGCTACATATACAAAATAGCAGTCGCTTTTTACTTCGAACTCAATTCGCTTGTAGAAATAACAACTGTTAGGGGTAACAGCCCTAAACTCAAGGGTGTCTCCGGGGTAGTAGGTCTTTTTGTGTTTGCTAAGCGAGTCCGAAAGGAAGATGCAATTCAAGCAATTTAAATCCACAAGGAAGGAATCATACTTGCATATTTCTTCGGTGTATTTGAAGTAGTCGATTATTGGGTTTTCGTATGTAATTAAGTTAAAAGTATCTGCTACCCAGCAAGCTCCATTAAAGGCATTTAAAATGTATTCTCCATCCTTTTGCACCTGGATGAAGTTTTGTTCTTCACCAGTATTCCAATTGTAGTAAATAGCTCGGTAAACTTCATCACCAATAGAAAGAATGGCCCCCTGGCAGACCGTTGTGTCTTCCCTTAACGCTATGATTGGAGGGGCTAGGGTGTCAATAAAAATGCTGTCCGTTTCAGAGCAATATTCATCGTAAACCCTAAGTGAAAAGTACCCCTCAGTTTTTATGAAAATACTATCTGCAATTTCTCCGGTGCTCCAGAGGTGATTTTTTTCGTCCGCGAAACCAATGCGAATACTGTCCCCCGCACAAATGAGCGTGTCTTCCGGTAATTTCAAAAAGGTTTCCCTGTGGTAATTAAGTCGCATGCTATCGCTCTGTTGGCAGCTATTTAGCTCTGCCCTTAATATGTATTTTCCGGAATCGCTTAGGGTTATTTGCGAATCAGTATCCCCGGTATTCCACAAATAAGAAACTTGTGGTTCAGGTGCAACTCCAAGGGATAAACTATCATACCAGCAAATGCTGGTGTCTGAAAAATTAAAGGGGCTAGGTGCACTTAGGGTGTCCAGGTAAAAGGTATCTCGTTCTGTGCAATACGAGTCCGTTAAGGTCAAGATATAATAACCCTCAGCGAATACCCGTATGCTATCTGAAGTTTCTCCCGTACTCCAAAGGTGATTTTTTGGATCTGCGAACCCGATTGTAAGAGTATCAAAAAAGCAAATACTCGTATCGGGAGGTAACTTAACATGAGCTTGGCGGTGATAGTCTAGGATGAGACTGTCTACCACTTTACAATTTTCCTGAGTTGCGGTTAAAACGTATTTATCAGGTGTTTTAATAAAAATGTTTGCCGTGGTATCTGCAGTACTCCATAAATAAGAAACCTGATCCTGAGCTTGTGGGCCCACAAAAATGGAATCGTACCAGCATATGGTGGTATCTTTTAGGTGCAAATTATCAATCACTATCTCCTCAAGTTCAAAAGGAATACTGTCTTTACAGGCTCCTAGCTCACGAATAAGATATTGCTCCCCCGGATTCTTAAAATTTGCCTTTTCTGTAACAGAACCGTTACTCCATCTGTAATTCATGGAATCGATAGCGGCAACCTGAACTTGAAAGGAATCTAAATGACAGAAAAAGGTATCGGGTAAGAGCGGTGCAGGGTAAAAACTTGGGTAGATAAAAATGGAATCCAACAGAGAAAAGGAACAAAGGTCCTCTCGGTTTATTTTTAGGGATAAAGAATGCCATCCTGGTTGACCTTGAAACTTGATATGATTAGTATTCCTGTATTCAGTTGAGCTGTCTAGCAACCAGCTTATGGTATCCAGCTCAGTGAGATTTAAAGTATCAGTAAGAAATAAATTCGAAGCTGAATCCTCGCAAATTTGTTCTTGCTGAAAACCATTCTTAAGCGGATTTAAAATCTGCCTTAGGTTAATGCTGTCTCTCCATATGCAACCCTGAAAAGTGGACATTTCCACCAGGTATTTTCCTGGCTTATTTGTTTTGATGGACTGGCTATTATCTCCAGTATTCCATGTATAAGTTTGAAAACCAGGATGGGCTTCGAGTATTACAGAATCGTTGTTGCAAATTGCTTTAATGTCATCCAATGTTCCCAGTGTAGTATCCTGGAGGATAATATTGCCAGCAAATTGGTAAGTGCAGCCTGAAGTAGAGGTCATTTGAATGCTGTAAGGTCCTGGGC
>JBMYJC010000215.1:0-239 GCA_049594055.1 Luteibaculum sp.
AAATTTCGCCATCCGACCAATCTTCTAGCTTAGTGGGGGTGATGTTTGGAGAAATAAATTTACCGGGAAAACCCATCATTTCATCAAAACGTTCTCCACCGGCACCCAGAGTTCCAGGTTTTGGCGGGCCAGCAAATACCGTCCAATCGCGTTGGGCATGGCAGTCCATACATAACATTACATGGTTGGCCAGGTATTCTCCTCTTGCCACTGCTTCATCTGTTAATTTCACATGAATA
>JBMYJC010000215.1:249-4023 GCA_049594055.1 Luteibaculum sp.
TTTGGCAGTCCTGTTTTTAGGTAAACAAGCGCCCCAAATACTAGAACTATTAATCCAATTACCAGATAGAGTAGAATTTTTACAATTTTCATAACAGTTAAGTTTATCTGTTAAAAATCGTAAATAAAATCATTAATCCAAATTGGACTATATCAGTGTCGGGCTAATAGTTGTTTAACCGATGTGATATAAAAGCTAAAGGCAGAGATTTTCTTAAAAATTATAGCCCAAACGGATACCCAATCCGTAGAAGGGAAATGGAATATCTTTTGGAATTTGGTACTCATCAGTAATGTTATGGCCCCAAAAGCCTCCAAAGCTTCCCCAGTTTCCAAAGTTTCTGTGATCTGGCTTTTCCTGAATATCCTCTATTCTCACAACTCCAAATGCGAGGTAATAATCCAATGTAAAACCACTTCTAAAAATTAGTTGGTGCCCGAAATTTCCGACCAAAGCAGCAGCATATATAGTTGGGTCGGTGGTTTCCTTACGATGAACAGGATCTAAAGAGGCGCGGAGAAGTAACAATTCTGGTTTTAGGTATAAGCCCCTTAAGGAGTAATCTGTGTAGCGATTAAATGGAAATTTAAAATCGTAAAAAATCTTAGGTCCGAATTTTAGCATATGAAAACCATAGGGAGTATTATTCATCCTAGGTTGATATGAATAAAATATTTCAGCACTATGGTTAGGAGATAAGTAAAACTCATAACCTAATTCAACACTTCCGAAAAGCGCTTGAGCCAAGTTGAATTTTATCACCCTTGGTTTATCAATTACCATAGGGGGCACCCGAATTAAATTTTATATAAGTCACTTTACTTTTGCTCATGGAGAATTTAGTGTCTTCACCAAACAAAGGATTTATGTAACCAATGCGTTGCTCATCAATATTTTGGATTTTCACCGCAATTTTTTCACCTGTCTTTAATGCTATTGTGTCTAATTGTCCGTGGGCAATAACACTCAGCAGGATACTGAAAGCAAATAAAATGGTCCTCATCATTAAAAAATTGGTTGGTTATACCGGGTGTAGTAAAGTGTAAATTGTTTTCCGCCGTTCACTAAAGAACGGCTCTCAACTGTAACTTTTTTGCGAAAGTAATTTAAACTGAATTTGAATTTAACTTCACTAAGTGAATTAACAATTGGGTTATGCTTCCCAAATGCCAATTCGTCATAGATTAAATGGCTAGTTTTGCGGCCTTTTATCAAAGCCCAATACCATGAAAGCAGTTTTTAATCTCTTCGATCTTAAGCAAAAGGTAGATTACAAAAACGAAATACTCTCTGGGTTAACTGTTGCTTTGGCGCTGATACCAGAGGCGGTTGCATTTGCATTTATTGCGGGTTTATCGCCACTTACCGGACTTTATGCAGCCTTTGTGATGGGCTTTGTTACCTCAATTTTTGGAGGTAGACCTGGAATGATTTCTGGAGCTACTGGAGCCGTGGCGGTTGTAATTGTAAGTCTGGCGCAAAGCCACGGTGTGGAGTACATATTTGCTACCATCGTGCTTGCAGGAATTATTCAGATGCTTTTTGGTGTTTTAAGACTAGGGAAATTTATACGACTGGTGCCACATCCTGTGATGTTTGGATTTGTAAATGGTTTGGCCATTGTCATTTTTATGTCACAAATATCCTCTTTCAAGGTTTCAGATGGTGCCAACAGTATGGTTTGGATGGAAGGTAGTGCTCTGTACGTTATGCTGGGCCTAGTATTTTTAACCATGCTTATAATTTGGGGACTACCCAAAATTACCAAGGTTTTTCCCTCATCTTTAGCAGCGATATTGGTGGTTTCTGCCATTGTATTGGGCTTTGGAGTGGATACAAAATCGGTGGGTGATTTAGCTTCTATTCAGGGTGGTTTTCCTCCTTTTCATATTCCAGAAGTACCATTTTCCTGGGAAACACTGCAGATAATTTTCCCCTATGCGCTAATTGTTGCGGGAGTTGGTTTAATAGAAAGCTTGCTTACCTTGAATTTAATTGACGAAATAACGGAAACACGGGGGAGAGGAAATAAGGAATCCGTAGCACAAGGTTTGGCTAATTTTTTATCGGGTCTTTTTTCTGGTATGGGAGGATGTGCCATGATAGGGCAGAGTTTAATAAATATATCATCAGGAGCTCGCGCTCGCTTATCGGGAATAGTTGCATCGGTAATGCTTTTAGTTTTCATCATGTTTGGTGCCCCGCTTATTGAAAAACTGCCGGTGGCCGCATTAACCGGATTGATGATTATGGTGGCCATTGGAACTTTTGAATGGGCCAGTTTGCGCACTTTTAGGAGAATGCCTAAGTCCGATATCCTGGTTATGGTATTGGTTACCTTGGTAACAGTTTTTCTCCACAACCTGGCTCTTGCCGTTTTGATCGGAGTAATTATTTCGGCACTTGTTTTTGCCTGGGAGAATGCAAAAAGAATTCGGGCAAGAAAACATGTGGATGATCAAGGAATAAAGCATTACGAGATATACGGTCCTTTATTTTTTGGATCTATTGCCGCCTTTAATGAAAAGTTTGATGTGCACGGAGATCCTGAAGAAGTCGTGATCGATTTTTCTGAATCTCGAGTGTCCGATATGTCTGGCATTGAGGCCTTAAACAAACTAACTGAGCGTTATAAAAAGGTAGGAAAGAAAGTACATCTAAAGCACCTTAGTCAAGATTGCATTAAGTTATTGAAGGATGCTGAAGATATCATTGAAGTTAACATCCAGGAGGATCCGACCTATAAGGTAGCTGTTGACGAATTGAGTTAAATGCTTCCACCCACGCGAATGGGTACAATTTTCTTATAACTCTATTAAGTAAAAAGGGGCCATGGTCGTTTATCCAAGCCCCTTTTGTGGTAGTTAGGTAATTATCGCATTAATGATACGTGACCAAAGATTTCCTCTTTATCCACGCCTAGTTTCTGCTTTACAACAACCTTGTACGGGTAAACCCCATCCTGTACGGCAGTACCTTTATAGGATCCATCCCAACCGGTATCAATATTCTTAGTGGTGAAAATACGCTCACCCCATCGGTTAAACACAGAGAATTCGTAATCCGTATAATCTGCCCCTAATAGCTCGGGTTTAAATTGGTCGTTTGTTCCGTCCCCATTGGGAGTAAAGGCGTTTGGCACATAAATTAAATGCTTACCCACAACAGGAATTAATTTACACAGCGTATCTGGGCAATTGGCCTGGGCTTCCAGGCAAACCTTAACTTCCAAACTATCGCTTACAGAAAACTCATAGCGAGGATTATCTTCTGTGCTTTGGTCAAAGCCATTGAAAGTCCATAAGTAGGAATCTGCATTTTCTGAAAGGTTATGAAATTGCACAATGAGATCATCAATGTGTAAAGGAGTTTTATCGATCTCAAAGTTTGCAACGGCATCTGGAAAAATCTGTATATACCTGGGTTTCTCTAAAATATTGGTACAACCATTCGTGGACCATATCCGCAAACTAACATTGTAGATTCCGCTTGCTGCATACTCGTGTTCGGCATTGTACCGGTTGGATGTGTTACCATCTCCAAATTCCCACCCTAAACTATCAATTTCGGATGGATTAACAGCGTTCATAAATTGCGTGATAAATGGCTTACAACCCTCTGTATTCAAGGCAGAGAAGTCGGGTTGTGGCAGTGGTTTTACTCTAACCTGCTGTGCTGGTGGTAAGACCACAGGACATCTTAACGGACTGCTGTCTGAAAACTCCAAAACCTCTATGCGTGTATTGGAAATTAATTGTAAACTATCGGCAAATG
>JBMYJC010000215.1:4033-4366 GCA_049594055.1 Luteibaculum sp.
CGCTGTTGGACTAATCTGGCTTATTTCAGTTCCGTTAATGGCCAACTTGTAATTAAATGGTGCTACTCCAGTAAAATTAAGCTTGTAGGCTATTTTTTCTCCTTCGCAAATAATTTCAGGATCTACCGTCAGGTTTAAGGTTGGCGCTTTTACCTCCTGGGTATTTAATACCAGGTTCAGATTCCGGGAACAGGAAGGAAGATTAGAATCGCTGAAGCGGATCAACCTAATGTTGCCCCATTGTTGTGCATTAAAAAGTATTGAATCTTCAGCATTGAGGTTGCTGGCTTGCTTTTGGCCTGTGGAGTCTATGTAAGTTAGGCTAAATGGTGC
>JBMYJC010000216.1:0-4353 GCA_049594055.1 Luteibaculum sp.
CGAGATAACAAGGACTTCTACATCGGGATAATCGCTTTGCAAGCGTTTCAGGATTTCCTCTCCGGTGGCGTCAGGCAAACGATAATCAAGGGTTATAATTTCTGGAACTTGCTTGGCTAGCTGCTTAAAGAGTTCCTCGGCACTTTTAATGGCACTAACAGAAAAATCTGCATCCATCTCAATGGTGTGCACAATGAGTCGGCTAAACCAATCATCATCTTCTACAACAAAAACTACAAAGTGATTTTCCATGGCTTATTCCGGCAAACTACTCATTTCATTTTCCACCCGGTGTATGGCGATTAAAATTTGTTGCTTGAGCTCTGCCACCTGATGTTGAACTTGATGCCAGTTAATCTCTTTTGTATCTCTAATTTCTTCCAGGTTTTTCAGCAATTCATAGAGGATATGAAAACCCATGTGCTTGGAGGATGGTGCCAGGCGGTGAGCCGAATCGGCTAATTGCACGGCATTCTTTTCCTGAAGTGCTTGCAATATTTCCTGCATGGCTTGTCTGGCTCCGTTAACAAAGGTCTCCATCATTTCTTGCATAAACTGCTCATCTCCCCCGGCCGCTTCTTTTAGTTTGTCCCAGTTAATGGGTTCTTGCGTACGAACCAAATCATCTTCGCTAATATCAATTTCCCCAGCTACATCCACCAAAGCCGCTAAAAGCTGACTCTCTGTAAATGGCTTAGCCAAGAGTTTCACGGGTTGCAAGGATTTCATCAAGCTTTCATCCTTTTGCAATTCTTTGGCCGCAGAAATAATCAACATGGGGATTTCTTTGTAGTGCGGCACCTCTGCTCTTAATTCCTGTATTACCTCAACTCCGTTTTTGTGAGGCATTCTAAAATCCAACAAAACAGCATTAAACCTGGACTGTCTGGCTAGGGCAAGTGCTTCATCGCCATTATTTGCCATTTCAAACACAACCCCGTGCTTAGATAAAATTGTAGCAATAAGTTTTCGGTTGAATTCCTCATCATCTGCTACCAAAACGCGCAGGGCATTAACATACTCAGTGGCGGGCTCTATAGCGTCCTGTTGCTCCCCTTTTTGAAAGGTTAAAAAGAGCGAGATTTCAGTGCCTAAATCGGGAGATGACTTCAGGTTTATTTTCCCTCCCATGAGTTCTACCAAGCGTTTGGTGATGGCTAAACCCAGTCCGGTTCCCTTGCTCTGGTCCAAGTTGTTTTCAATCTGCTCAAACTCCAGGAATATTTTTTCCAAATCGCTTTTGGCTATTCCCACACCCGTATCGCTTACCGTAAATTTCAGCGAAACGCTCTGTTCCCAATCGCTCTCCACCGAAACATTGAGCGCAACCGTTCCTTCTTGGGTGAATTTAATGGCATTGCCCAATAAATTAAGAAGGCATTGTTTAACGCGGTAAATGTCTCCCCGCAAATGAGTTGGCACATCTGGGTGGATTTTAAAGCTGAGTTGCAATTGTTTTTTGCTGGCCAATTGCTCAACAATTTTTTCCAAAGCATTCAGCTCCTGGTGAAGGTTAAAGTCAACAAATTTTACCCGGATGGTATTGCTGCTAAGCTTGGTATAATCCAACACCTCGTTTACTACATCCAATAAATGGGTGGATGCATTGTGGACAATTTCCACCTGTTCTTTTTCTTCACTGGGAATGTTAGCTTGTTTAAGCTGCTCGGTAAAACCCAAAATAGCATTGAGGGGTGTGCGCAATTCATGGCTCATGTTGGCCAAAAAGCGCGACTTGGTTGCAGCCAATTCCTCCGCCTCTGACTTAGCCCTATTCAGCGCATTTTGGTACAGCTTGTTACGCTCTATGTTCCGGTAAACCAGGTAGCTAGCAAAAGAAATTAATGCAAATAAAAAGACCAGAATAATTGCGATCCAGGTATTGGTTTTATCAATTTCTGCCTCTGCAAATTTGGCTTCCTCCTGCATGCGCTCCTTTTCTAATTCCTCAAACTTCTGTCTAACCTGAAGGATATTAGCTTTAATGAGTTTTTCTCTTCTCCCCAATTTTAGCAGGCGTTTTTTTAAGGCGGAAGAGCGCTGTTGTTCCTCTCTGGCAATCACCTCTATTTGCAGTTTAAGGGAGTCCATTGCACTTAACTGCAACTCAATTTCTTCGGTAAAATTAGTATCAAGAGTATTCTCTGGGGCCAAGCTGCTTTCGCTTTCCTCTTTTTTCTTCCTCCCAAAAATTCTTTGCAAAAAGCCTCTGCGGTCAATTTGCTCCTCTTCATCCTCCAAAAGCTCCTCCTCTATGCCATCTAAGACTCGATCTTGCTCCGCGAGGTCTATAAGGCTATCGGCTACATTGCTCTCTCGCAGCAGCTGCTGCCGAATCCTGTCTAGGGCAGACTTTACGAAATCGTCTTCAGGGGAGAGATAGCGCTCATAGTAGATGTCCAACAGTTTATTCACGTTACTATCAAGCTGTCCTACAAGAGCCAATTGCCGCAAGTTGCCAACACTTCCCTCTCGTAAATCCAAAATAATCTGATTGATCTCCTCCTCATCCTGAGAAAACGCCCGGGCATAGCTCTCATTACCGGTTAAATAAAAGTTTTGAAGATTGGCCTCAGCCTCCAACATGGCAGTATTCAATCGCTCTAGCTGTACCAATTGAAAATCGGGCTGAATCTCTTGCTTGATCTGTTCCAATAATCCAGCATAGCGCCTATACACATAAGAACCTGTAAACACCAATAACCCCGTGCTAACTATGGTCAGTATAATGAGTGCTCCCTTAAAACCGCTGCCTTCTTGGTTCTTCATAGCTTTTAACTAGCACTAAGTTAGTAGCAAATAAACAGCTCGCTACTCATCCTCCATTTTTCCCAAAAAAAATTTTACTGGGCCTACCCAGCCTATCTGTTAAGAGAAAATTGCAATTAGTGAGAATCATTCACAACCTTTTAGATGCCAATAGAGTTTTTATATAAAAGAGATTACCTATCCCTTTTGCCCGGTCAACCCCTGGTTGACAACCGAAAAGCAGCTACCCTTAGCTGCTTTTCCCTTTTCAGCGCTTATTTCCAAACTAGCTGGTCAACAACCTGTATACTTGCAGCAGCAAAAACAGAATTATGTCAGCAGAAGTAAGAGCCTTAGAACCCAGAGCCTTGTGGAATCATTTCTCCGATTTAAACGCAGTTCCCAGACCCAGCAAAAAAGAGGAGCGTGTAATACAGTTTATGGTGGATTTTGGCAAAGCTTTAAACCTGGAAACCAAGGTAGATTCCATTGGAAACGTAGTGATTAAAAAGGCAGCTACACCGGGCATGGAAAACAGACAAACAGTGATCATGCAGAGTCATTTAGACATGGTTCACCAAAAAAATAACGACACCCAATTTGATTTTGAGAATGAAGGAATAAGAATGCGAGTAGATGGCGATTGGGTAGATGCGGATGGCACCACCCTTGGAGCCGATAACGGTATTGGGGTTGCGGCCATTATGGCCATTTTATCCTCAACCGATATAGCACACCCCGCTATTGAGGCCATGTTTACCATTGATGAGGAAACGGGAATGACAGGGGCCAAACAATTGGATCCCAGCAATTTCTCGGGCAGCATCCTATTAAACCTGGATACAGAAGATGATGATGAACTAAGCATTGGCTGCGCGGGTGGAATAGATACCAATTCTGTTTATCACTACCAAGAAGTGGACAGTCCGAAGGGATGTGTTAGTTTTAAAATCACCCTGAAAGGATTAAAAGGGGGGCACTCGGGAATGGATATCGATAAAGGGCGGGGCAACGCAAATAAGCTTATGAACCGAGTTTTGTACAGCTATCCCGAGGAAATCTATCTACACGAAATAAAAGGTGGCGGTTTGCGCAATGCTATCCCCAGAGAATCTGAGGCAATTGTATCGCTTCCATCCCGCCAAACGAAAGCTTTTGAGGAGCACATTAAAAAGATGGCGGATACCTTTAAAGCTGAGTTGGGAAAGGTAGAACCCAATCTCAGTCTGATTATAAGTACTTCTCAAACTCCGGAAAAATGCGTAGAAAGCGCAGACCTAAAAAAAATACTGGCATGCATTTATAGCATCCACAACGGAGTTTATAAAATGAGCTTGGATTTTGATGATTTGGTTGAAAGCTCTTCTTCCCTTGCCCAGGTTCAAATTTCTGGTGGAAAGTTTGAAACTAAATCTTTACAACGCAGCAGCGTTGAGAGCACGAAAAAAGATGTTGCCAACAGTATTAAGGCAAGCTTAGTGCTGGTGGGAGCCCAGGTAGAACAGAGTGGAGACTATCCAGGCTGGCAGCCCAATCCAGATTCGAGCATCCTTAAAACCATGCATGCTATGTATAGGAAAATATTTAACGAGGAACCGAAAATTT
>JBMYJC010000217.1:0-212 GCA_049594055.1 Luteibaculum sp.
AGTGCTATTCTTTCTCCTGTACAAGGGATAATTTTTGGTGTTTGGATTAGCCTTATGGCCACCATGGGCGATTTATTTGAATCCGCATTAAAACGTTATGCTGGGGTTAAAGATTCTGGAGCAATAATGCCAGGTCACGGGGGAATTTTAGACCGTATTGACTCTATTTTATTCGTAATTCCAGGCGTTTACGGATTCCTTATCTTACTTCA
>JBMYJC010000217.1:222-4343 GCA_049594055.1 Luteibaculum sp.
AATAAACTTCTAATGAAACTTCACCGCGAGGGAAATGGAATTTTAACGGTAGTCATTTTACTAGCTACCTGCATTAGCGCTGCTTTTTTCTTTTTAATCGCCCAATGGAGCTTCTGGTTATACCTTGTGCTGCAGTTGGCATTACTCATTTTTCTCTATTTGGTTATCCGCTTTTTTAGGGTTCCCAAGAGGAATTCCCCTAATAAGGAAAACATCCTGTATGCTCCCTGCGATGGGAAAGTGGTAGTGATTGAAGAAACCACGGAGTCTGAGTATTTTAATGAAAAGCGCCTACAGATCTCCATCTTTATGAGCCCGCTGAATGTTCATGTTAACTACTACCCCTGTGATGGAGAGGTGCTATACACCAAATACCATCCTGGAAAATACCTTGTGGCATGGCATCCAAAGTCTTCTACAGAGAATGAACGCAGCACTATAGTTCTCAATACCTCAAAAGGGGTTCCCGTTTTATTGCGACAAATTGCTGGAGCCGTAGCAAGAAGAATAGTAACCTACAGCCAACCAAAAGAGCAAGTGAAGGGTGGAAGTGAGTTGGGTTTCATAAAATTCGGATCCCGCGTTGATTTATTTGTACCCACCACCAGTAAGGTTTTGGTGGATTTAAATCAAAAAACGGTTGGATCAGAGACGCCTCTGGTACAATTGGTTTAATCCAAAATTTCCATCAGCCTTTTATGGCTTCTTACTTGTAAAATTTTTGTTTTGCGCTCCTCGGTAGAAAACCAGATGGGAGTAAATCCAAATTGCTTGGAACCCCGAACATCGGCATTCCAGTCGTCTCCAATATAATAGCACTGTTTTTTATCGGGTTTGCCTGCTTTTTCCCAGCTTAGGTTAAAAATCTTCTGGGACGGTTTTTGAGCTCCCGCTAAATCGCTGGTAATTACGTGCTGGAAAAATTCTCCCAAGCCACTTGATTGTAGTTTAATAGACTGGGTAGCTGTAAACCCGTTGGTGATTATATGCATGGGAAAGCGGCCGTAGAAGTGTTGTAGCATTTCTAATGCGTGCTCCATTAGCGCACTTTTTTTGGGGCACTCTTCTAAGTACAGTGTGCTTATTTTCTCTGCTAGCACTTTATCAATCACCCCAAAGCTCTCCAAGGTGTAATAAAATCGGTCCACTCGAAGCGCTTCACGTTCTAATCTACCCGATTGATACAAGCTCCAATAGGTTCTGTTTATGCGCTCGTATTTCGAAATAAACGAGGTTTCAGAAATGCCATATTTCTTTTTTAGCTGAAAAAAATCAGCTAACTCCAGCAAGGTTTCTCGAGAGTTTTTATCAAAATCCCAGAGGGTTCTATCCAAGTCAAAAAACAAATGTTTCATTAAAAAAGCGCTTTTAACCAGGCAATGAGTGGCTCTGAGAAATAGGTGAGAACAATGGTCCAAAAAATGCTGGGTATTCCGTATTTAAGCCACACCAAAGAATCGTTTTTAAAATATTTGGAGGCCACCAATGCGGATATGGGTACAGAAATGATGGGTATTAAAAAAGCCAATCCCCAAATCCCAAATTTGTTTTTAAATCGAACCAACTGTCGGTTAGATTTAGTAAAAACGCGTTTGCTTTTTTTACTTGGAAATTTAGATCGCCAGTAGGCCTGAAGCCTTCCACCCAAAAAATAAAAGAACAAACTCCAAAAAATTGCTGCAGAGGATACGAAAAGGATGGTTTCAATCTTGCCTAGCCCATAGGCCAAAACACTGGCAGGACCTATTAAAAACTTAACACCAACAAAACACCACAAGCCCAATAGGGCAAGAACTTCCTTCATTTTAATTTTTTTCTCCGAAGGCTAAATCACCAGCATCGCCAAGGCCTGGCACGATAAATGAATTAGCAGTCATTTCTTCATCCACAGCTCCAATCCAAAATTTTGTTTTTGCAGGAAAATGTTCCCGTGCAAACTCCAATCCCTCCTTGCTGGCAATTACCGCCACCACATGGATATTTGCCGCTGTTCCATACTCGCGCAAAGCCTTGTACACTTTAGTAACCGAAGTTCCCGTAGCCAACATGGTATCGGCAAGGATAAGATCCCTTCCTTCCAGACTTCCACAAGACAAATATTCCACCTCCACTTCAAAACCATCGTCCTTCTTCGATGGACTTCTGTATGCTGAGATAAACCCGCTATCAGCCTGATCGAAAAAGGAAAGCAGGCCATTGTGCAAGGGTAAACCAGCTCTTAAAATTGTGGTTAAAACCGGCCAGTTCTGCGGAACTGTAAGGTCTGCCATTCCCAATGGGGTACTTACCTCCATGGGTGTATAATGCATGGTCTTAGAAATTTCATAAGCAAAAACTTGCCCAAATCGGTACAAATTCTCTCGAAAGCGCAAACGATCTTTTTGGATTTTGTTGCTTCTGAGTTCCAGCATAAACTGGTTAAGCAGACTGTTTTCTTGACAAAGGATACGAACCATGGTGTGGGATTTGGACGAAAATAACCAAGTTATTGTGAGCTTGGCACTTTCTTAAAAGTTTCCGCGCTTTGCTGATATAGCTCAGTGAGGAATTTTTGCCTACCAAAATTATTTTCATGGATAATGGATACAAAGACTCCATTATATTCTTTAACAGCATCTACCATTTTCCACCACAGCGTAGAAATTTCCTGCTCATGTATGTTTTGCTGATAATGCTGAAAGCTAGCTTCCATAAAAGCAGAGGGAAACAACAGTAATGAGGTTGTGCGCTCCTGTCTCAGATCGTAAAAATTGCTGGGATGGCAGCTGCCCCACCTAAAGCCCGGAGTATCTGCATACCCCAAACTGAAATCTTCCTTAAAACCAAGCTCATCAAGGATTATAAACGATTCTGGATACCAGAATTTTAAATAGTGCATTCGGTTGGATTGAATATCACCTTGTACTAGGGATTCCAAATGCTTTTTATAGGCTAACAACTTCTTTTTACTGGCATTAGCGATATAACCAGGATGCAGGCCAAGATGTAAACCCAATTGTTTTAAGCGAGAGAGGAGCCTTTTTTGGGGATTGGATCGCCAATCTAAAGCTCTGTCAAATTTGTTTCTGGGGCCGTGTAGGATAAATACCCGGTGATCTATGCCCAACCCTTCGTGAAAATCTGCAAAATCCTGATAGACATCCCAGGGATCCTTTTTATTTAAGAAAAGTACTTTCCACCTTTCCAGCTCGGCCGCTAAGTGTCCTCGTAAAATTCCTTTTACACTAGCTCCCAGAGTTCTAAAAATTCCTTTGCCTTTATACTTGTAACCAAAATCCACATCCAAGGTGGAAATCCAGGTCGCACTTTGTTCTTTATCTGGCTTTAGGCTGACCCCAAAATGAATTTCCAAGGCAATCCCAAATTCCCGAACCCACCAATCCAACAAAGGAAACTGGAAGTAGCCTTTCTGGTAAAACCAATTTGCGGACACATGCGGGCGGTTATGGACATCCAGCTTAGCCCGATTGCCGTTTTCTAAATACCCGCCCAAACAATAAAATATGCATGAGAAAATATCAAAGGGAAAATCTCCAACCCGGCAAGGAAAGAGTATGGGTTTGTTTTTCCACTCTCCTTCTATCAAAATTTCCTCTTTTATTCCTCTTTGTTGCTCAATAAAAAAACCAGCGGAGCCCTTTTCAGGCTTGCCATAAAAAATGGTGATTGTCGAATTGCCTGATGGGCTTTTAACCAAGGAAAAATCAACGCCTAGCCTTCTCTTAAAGATTTCGTGGCAGCTAAACTGCATCCTAGGGCTTCCTGCCCAATCTGGTGCGACAATTTCAACTACAGCCATCCTTCATCGGCAAAGCTAGTGTAGCCTTCTTTCGTAATTATTAAATGATCCATTAATTGGATGTCGAAGAGTTTTAAAGCCTCTTTGGCTTTTTGGGTTAAACGCCTATCGGCCTCACTGGGCCTTAGATTTCCTGATGGATGGTTATGAGCTAAAATTACCCCACTTGCCAGAGCCAATAAGGCTGGCTTTACTAGCAATCTCATATCCACCACGGTACCAGTAACTCCTCCTACACTCAATCTTAGCTTCTCTGTTACCCGGTTAGAACGATTAAGTAGTAAGAGGTAGAATTCTTCGTGGCTTAAGTCCTCAAAAAGGG
>JBMYJC010000218.1:0-4336 GCA_049594055.1 Luteibaculum sp.
GTGCTAAAAGGAGATACCTATCCGCTTTCTGTGAGTGCGGAGCGCAACCACCAGGCCATTGCTTTAGTAGAATATGCACAGTTGTTAGGGGTAAGTGCCATTGCCCATGGAAGTACTGCTGCGGGAAATGATCAGGTTCGTTTCGATATGGTTTTTCAAACCCTGGCACCCGAATTGGAGATACTGACTCCTATCCGCGACTTGCAACTTTCTCGCGAAGAGGAAATCGAATTCCTCCAAAAGAATGGGGTGGATATTAGCTTCCGAAAGGCGAAATATTCAATCAATAAAGGACTTTGGGGTACAAGTGTTGGTGGAGCAGAAACCTTAAGCTCCCATTTGCCCTTACCAGAAGAAGCTTACCCGAGTTCCTGCTCGGAAAAAGAGCCCATAGCTATCAGTATTAGCTTTACCCAAGGCGAGCCTACTGCGCTCAATGGAGAGAGTATGTCGCCTATTGATTGCATCAAACGATTAAACGAGTTGGGATCCGCTTATGCCCTGGGCCGAGATATACATGTAGGAGATACTATAATTGGTATCAAGGGCCGGGTTGGATTTGAGGCACCAGCGGCTCTGCTACTGATAAAATCCCACCAACTGCTCGAAAAACATTGCCTTAGCAAATGGCAGCAGCACTGGAAAAAACAATTAGCCGATTGGTATGGCATGTTTCTCCACGAAGCCATGTACCAAGAACCCGTTATGCGCAACATAGAGTGCTTCCTTAGCGATACGCAAACCAATGTGAGTGGTACGGTTGAGCTTCGCTTGCACCCGTACCGTTTCGAGCTGCTTGGGGTAAAATCGGGGTACGATTTAATGCAAGCAGATTTTGGTAGCTATGGAGAAATGAATAAAAAATGGACCGCAGCAGATGTAAAAGGTTTTACGCGGATCTACGGAAATGCACTAGCCGTTCAGCATAGTCTGCAGCATAAGGCATTAAAGCGAAGGCGGAAAGGGTGAATCTGAATTGACCCAAGCATTTATACCTGGGATTATTCAACTCGGTGGGTTAGCCTAAACCAAGGCATGGGCCCTCCACTCGGGTATTTTTCCCTTGGGTTATCAAGAAATAGTATGTCGCTTTTTTCCAATTCCATTTTTAAATAATCATGAAAAATTTCACTTCAATATTTGATATAACACATCCTAAAGCACTTCTAGAAAGTGCCTTAATACATAAATCAGCACCCTTAGCACACCGTAACATAGGGGAAGGAAAAACCTTGGGCCTAATTTTTTTAAACCCCAGTTTACGAACCCGAATGAGCACCCAAAAAGCGGCTCAGAACTTAGGATTACACACTTTGGTGGTAAACCTTAATAACGAAGGCTGGGCATTGGAAACCGAGGAGGGTGTGGTAATGAATCAGGGAACACAAGAGCACATAAAGGAGGCAGCAGGTGTTATCTCTCAGTACTGCGATATTATTGGTTTGCGCACTTTTCCTGGCTTGCAATCATACGAGGCCGATTATTCTGAGCATGTTTTAAATGCATTTTTAAAATACGTTTCGGTACCAGTCATTTCTTTGGAAAGTGCAACCGAACACCCCCTACAGTCATTGGCAGACTGGATAACAATAAGCGAACATGCAAAACGCAGCCGACCCAAGGTAGTGTTGAGTTGGGCTCCGCACCCCAAAGTATTACCTCAGGCGGTAGCAAATTCTTTTGTTGCGTGGATGAAACACGCGGATGTTGATTTGTGTATCGCCAATCCGCAGGGCTATGATTTGGATGCAAAATTCACGCAGGGGATAAGCCTGTACCACAATCAAGATGAAGCATTAAAGAACGCAGATTTTGTCTATGCCAAAAACTGGTCTACGGTGGTACCCTACGCTAAAAATTTGGGTGGAAATGAAGACTGGCAAATCACTCCAGAAAAGATGGCGCTTTGCCGCGATGCCTATTTTATGCACTGTTTACCAGTACGTAGAAATGTGGTGGTAAGCGATGCGGTGCTGGACAGTGAAAAAAGCTTGGTATTAAAGCAAGCGGAGAATAGAATATACAGTGCTCAGGCAGTACTTCACAATTTATTGCAGGCTCAGGAATTGAGTATAAAAACACCCGAAAAAGTCTTGCACTTATGAGCGAATTGCAGGCCAGTATAACCTTCTTGCAACAACTTGTCGCCACCTCTTCCTTTTCCAAAAAGGAGGAGCATAGTGCCAATTTGCTGGAACAGTATTTAAAGGGCCAGGGTCTTGTGGTACATCGCAAGCACAATAATGTCTGGGCAAGAAATTTCCATTTCGATGCGAATAAACCGAGCATTTTACTCAATTCACACCACGATACGGTGCAGCCTAACACCAATTATATGCGTGATCCTTTTGCGGCAGACATTGCAGAGGGTCGACTTTATGGCTTAGGTAGCAATGATGCGGGAGGCGCTTTAGTTTGTTTGTTATTCAATTTTCTAAGTTTGGTTTTTGCTGCCACGGCAGAGGAGGAGATTTCCGGTGAAAATGGCATTGCATCTATTTTGAGTGAAATTGGCCCGATAGATTTTGCCATAGTAGGGGAACCTACCGCTTTAAATATGGCTATTGCAGAAAAGGGCTTAATGGTAATAGATGCCTATGCCCATGGAAAAGCTGGTCATGCTGCGCATAATAACCACGAGAACGCCATAGAAATAGCAATGCGAGACATCCAGTGGCTGCAAAAGAATTTTTTTGAAGATGTATCCACCTTATTGGGGCCGGTAAAAACTACGGTAACACAAATAAATGCAGGAACACAGCACAATGTGGTTCCAGATCAATGCCATTTTGTAATTGATGTGCGCACCAACGAAAAGTACAGCAACCAGGAGGTTTTTGATTTACTCTCTAAGCATCTGCAGAGTAAGTTGATTGCCCGTTCTTTTCGCTTAAATTCTTCGGGTATTCCCGAGGATCATATCCTAATTGATGTCGCCCAGAAATTGGGGATAAAAACCTATGGGTCGCCAACCTTATCCGATCAAGCTTTAATGCCTTTTCCAAGCGTTAAAATAGGTCCGGGTGAGAGCAGTCGTTCCCATACCGCAGATGAATTTATTACGCTGGAGGAATTGGAGGCAGGACTCCATTGTTATCAGCAAATTCTTAAAAACCTTGTATTATGAAACTCTGGGATAAAGGATACAACATCGACAATTTTGTTTCGAAATATACGGTAGGAAAGGATCGTGAGCTGGATATGTACCTGGCTAAATACGATGTGCAAGCCAGTAAGGCACATGCCCAGATATTGGCGAGCATTGATTTGCTCTCGGTCGAAGAGTTGGCCGCGCTGGAAGCTGCATTGGACCTAATAGCCCAGGAAATTGAGAGAGGAATTTTCGAAATCGAAGACCAATTCGAGGATGTCCATTCCAAACTGGAAGCATTGTTGACAGAAAAAGTAGGGGAGGCAGGAAAGAAGATTCACAGTGCCCGATCTAGAAATGACCAGGTTTTGGTGGCCTTGCATTTGTTCTGTAAATCAGAATTAAAGGAACTTCTGGGACTTATATCCAACTTATTTGAGACCCTTTTGAGCCTTGCAGACCAACATAAAAGTGTGCTGATGCCGGGTTACACTCATTTGCAAGTGGCCATGCCCTCAAGTTTTGGCCTGTGGTTTTCGGCATTTGCTGAAACCCTCATTGATGATGTTATCCAGTTAAGGGCTAGCTACCAGATTGCCGATCAGAACCCTTTGGGATCTGCTGCGGGCTATGGCTCCTCTTTTCCTATTGATCGCGATTATACCACCAAAGCCCTGGACTTTGCCTGGATGAAATACAACGCCATTGCATGCCAGTATAACCGAGGTCGCCTGGAGAAAAGCATGGCCTTTACCTTAAGCAGCGTGGCAGGAACCCTCAATAAAATGGCAAGCGACATGTGTTTGTTTGTTAACCAGAATTTTGGTTTTGTCAGTTTCCCCAAGGAGCTTTGCACCGGTTCCAGTATTATGCCTCACAAACAGAATCCAGATGTTTGGGAGTTGATGCGGGCTCATTGCAACAAGGCGCAGCAATTGCCGGTTGAGGTAGCCATGTTAACTACCAATTTGGCCACGGGCTATCACAGAGATTTTCAATTACTCAAAGAAATAATCTTGCCAGCCGTTTTTCAGATGAAAGAGAATTTGGTAGCAGCGGATTTTATGTTGCAACACATCCAAGTAAATACCAACATTTTAGAGAATCAGGAACTTTACCAATACATGTTCAGTGTGGAATCAATTAACGCAATGGTTTTAAACGGGGAGTCCTTTCGCGATGCATATAAAAAACTAGGGGAGGAAATAGCCTCGGGAACATTTAAAGCAAAGCATCAAATAAACC
>JBMYJC010000219.1:0-4319 GCA_049594055.1 Luteibaculum sp.
ACCGCAATTGACAGCGTTAAACCGTAAGGAGATGCGCAGGTATCCCCTCCAATTAAATCTACCTGGTAAATATCACAAGCCAGTTGAATCCCTTGATAGATTTCTTCAATCGCCTCCACAGTATATTTACTGCTAATAGCCATAGAAACCATGATGTTTTCGGGCTGCCCATTCATGGCATAAATGTCCGACAGGTTTACAACCACTGCTTTATAACCTAAATGCTTTAATGGGGTATAGCGCACATCAAAATGAACCCCTTCCACCAGCATGTCTGTAGCCAGTAGGCTGTATTTATCAGTGGCAGCTTCCACCACGGCCGCGTCATCGCCAATTCCCTTTACTGTACTTGGTTTAGAAGTCTTAACAGTTTCCTGCAGCTTGTGAATCCAACCAAACTCCCCTAATTCATTGAAATGCGTTGCCATAAGCGATTTGAAATTGGCACAAAGTAACCCATAAATCGTTGGTAGAAAAAAGGTTTAGCATTTGGTCAATACCTTGTTTTAGGTATTTTTGCCAAAATTTAGATTTAATCTAAATAGATTATGATAAAAGTTTCAGACAACGCAAAGGAACATGTTGCCAAGCTCTTGAGCGAGGAATACAACCAACCCGGTGCTTTTGTGCGGGTAGGCGTGAAAGGCGGTGGTTGTTCGGGACTCATGTACAATTTGGAGTTCGACCACGAAATAAAAGAGGAAGACAAAATTTTTGAGGACAACGGAGTAAAGGTAGTGGTAGACAAAAAAAGCTTCCTGTATTTAGTAGGCACCACACTGGATTATTCCGGAGGATTAAATGGTAAAGGATTCACGTTTACCAATCCCAACGCCAACCGCACCTGCGGTTGTGGCGAGAGTTTCTCACTTTAATAACCCAAGCAGAAGATTTATTTATTGATGGAGGGGAAAGACAAAATACTGGAGGAGGTAACCCAACAGGAATACAAATACGGGTTTTACACCAACATTGAAGCCGATAAGGCTCCAAAAGGCCTGAATGAAGATATTATTCGCTTTATCTCAGCCAAAAAAAACGAGCCGGAATGGCTTTTGGATTTTAGGCTTAAGGCCCTAAACACATGGAAGGAAATGAAGGAGCCAAATTGGGCTCATGTAAAATATCCATCCATAGACTACCAAGACATCCATTACTACTCGGCTCCCAAGAAAAAACCGGAGTATGAGAGTCTGGATCAAGTAGACCCAGAACTGTTGGAAACTTTTAGTAAACTGGGAATTAGTCTGGAAGAACAGAAAAGATTAGTTGGCGTAGCCGTGGATGTTGTAGTAGACTCGGTTTCGGTAAAAACAACCTTTTCCGACAAGCTTGCAGAGCTGGGTATCATTTTTTGCTCCTTCTCTGAGGCTGTACAAAAGCACCCAGATCTAGTTAAGAAATACTTGGGTAAGGTGGTTCCACCTACCGACAATTTCTTTGCTGCCCTGAACTCAGCGGTATTTACAGATGGAAGTTTCTGCTACATCCCAAAAGGGGTAAGATGCCCTATGGAGCTCTCCACCTATTTCAGAATAAATGAGGCAGGAACTGGACAGTTTGAGCGCACTTTGGTAGTGGCAGATGAGAGCAGTTATTGTTCCTACCTGGAAGGTTGTACTGCACCGCAGCGCGATGAAAATCAATTGCATGCGGCAGTAGTGGAACTTATTGCCCTAGACGATGCCGAGATAAAATATTCCACCGTACAGAACTGGTACCCGGGAAATAAGGAAGGGAAAGGCGGAGTTTACAACTTTGTTACCAAACGCGGATTGTGCGAAGGTAAACGCTCAAAAATTTCCTGGACCCAGGTAGAAACGGGTTCGGCAATCACCTGGAAATATCCATCCTGCATCTTAAAAGGAGACTATTCTGAAGGGGAGTTTTACTCTGTTGCGGTTACAAATAACAGACAGCAGGCTGATACGGGAACAAAAATGCTTCACCTTGGGAATAACACTAAGAGTCTAATTATCAGTAAAGGTATCTCGGCTGGTTACTCCAATAACTCCTACAGAGGTTTGGTGAAAGTGGCTAAAAACGCAAAGAAGGCCAGAAACTTCTCTCAGTGCGACTCCTTGCTAATGTCTGATACCTGTGGAGCGCACACTTTTCCATACATAGAATGCAGTAACCCCGATGCGCAAATAGAGCACGAGGCTACCACCTCAAAAATTGGGGAAGATCAAATCTTTTACTGCAACCAACGCGGAATTGAAACCGAAAAAGCAGTGGCCCTGATTGTTAACGGATACTGCAAAGAGGTACTCAATAAACTGCCCATGGAATTTGCAGTTGAGGCCAGAAAATTACTCGAAGTGAGCTTAGAAGGTAGTGTTGGATAAAAAGAATTAAGTAGCAAGCTATATTATGTTATCAATCAAAGAATTAAAAGCCTCAATAGAGGGGAAAGAGATTTTAAAGGGAATTAATTTAGAGGTGAAAGCCGGTGAGGTTCATGCTATAATGGGTCCCAACGGTTCTGGTAAATCTACCTTGGCAAGTGTACTTGCAGGAAGGGAAGATTACGAAATTATCTCGGGTAGCGTTGAGTTTAACAAGGAGGATCTTTTGGATCTAGCCCCAGAAGAAAGGGCGCAGAACGGCTTGTTTCTTGCTTTTCAATACCCAGTGGAAATACCTGGAGTTTCCAACATCAACTTCTTGCGGACTTCTATCAACGAGATCAGAAAAGCAAGAGGTCAAGAGGAACTCAGCGCAGGAGATTTTTTAGCCATGGTGAAAGAAAAGTCTGCCTTAGTGGACCTTCCAGAAGATTTGGCAAAACGCTCGGTTAACGAAGGCTTTTCGGGTGGAGAAAAAAAGCGCAACGAAATTTTTCAAATGGCCATGTTAGAGCCAACTCTTTCCATATTGGATGAAACAGATTCCGGTTTAGATATTGATGCCCTTCGCATTGTTGCCAACGGAGTAAATAAGCTTAAAACCGCAAATAACGCCTGTATAGTTGTTACCCACTACCAGCGACTTTTAGAGTATATCGTACCCGATTACGTACACGTATTATACCAGGGTAGGATAGTAAAATCTGGTGGTAAAGAACTTGCCCTGGAATTAGAAGAGAAAGGGTACGACTGGATTAAAGAAGAAAGCGCAACAGCTACAATATAAGCTATGGTAAACGATACAGTGGCAGAAAACTATATACTGGAGCTAAGGCAAAACGAAAAGGTTGCGGGAAACAAATTTTCAGCAGAAGCTAAATCGCTCGTTCCCATTACGGATTTTCCCAATTCTAAAAATGAGTTTTGGAAATACACCCGTACCGCAAAGTTAGGTCGTGGAAGTTTTTCCATAAGTGACCTGCCAGGTGCAAGTGGAGATATCAAATCTCAGTATGCCAGACAGGCATTGAATATTAAAAATGGCTTTGTAAGCTCAAACCAAAATCTAACTGGAATTGAGGCCAAGGTTCTTTCTGAGCTAAGTGCAAAGGAGTTGGAGCAATTGGGTACCATCTACCCTTTCCACCAAGATATATTCAGTCTTGCTCAGCAAGCTTATTTTCAGGATTGCCTTTTCCTAACGGTAGAACCAAACAGCAAGGGAGAAGCTCTGCAAATAAACCTGGAAACCGAAGGTTCCAATTTACTATCGCTTCCTAGAATTTTTATCTGTGCAGAGGAGAATTCAAAGCAGGAAATTAGCGTAGTTATTTCTGGAGGAACCGCAAGCCAATTGGAGCATCTGGTAATAGAGATTTTGGCAGAACACAACGCTAAGTTGGAGTTAAACTTAGTAGTAGATAGCCAACGCGAGTTTTTACTTACCGACATCGCTGCCAACTTGCAGGATCATGCTCTGCTTCAAATCAACACCCTTAATTTCCAGGGAGACTGGGTGCGTAACAACATTGAGGTTAGCCTTATTGGCGAACACGCGCACGCAACACTCAATGGTTTGGTTATGCCGGTGGATAAACAACATGTGGACAACCACACCAAAGTAAACCATTGCGTTGCTAATTGCACCTCATCAGAGTCTTACAAAAACATCGTTTCAGACCAGGCTACCGCCATTTTTAACGGGAAAATTTTGGTTCACCAGGATGCGCAGAAAACCAATGCCTATCAAAATAGCGCTAACATGCTATTGAGTGAGCAGGCTACGGTGAATGCAAAGCCCGAACTAGAAATCTATGCTGATGATGTAAAGTGCTCGCACGGAAGTACAACCGGGCAATTAGATGAAGAGGCCTTGTTCTATTTACAAGCCAGAGGCATTCCTAAAAACAAAGCACAAAAACTCTTGTTAACAGCATTTGCAGGAGAGGTAATAGAAACCATCTCTAATGA
>JBMYJC010000220.1:0-316 GCA_049594055.1 Luteibaculum sp.
TCGTACCAAACGGCATCAGCCTCCTCGTCCAACTCCAAACAAGCATTAAAAGCTTTGGCTGCGCGATCTAAATTCCCCAGGCTTTTTTCTTTCAGGCCCTCAAAATAGCTTCGCTGAAATTTGCGCTCCTTCCCTAATTCTTGCGGAATATCCTGAGCGTAGCCAGTTTTTCCAGCAAAAAGTAGCAGTAAGACCGCTCCAAAAAAATATGTGTAAAGGTTTCTACTTAACAACGTTGTAATCTCCTACCGATAAGTCTTCACTTTTTCCATGAAGTTTTGCGTGATTTCCTACCATGGAATTGTGGAACACTTTG
>JBMYJC010000220.1:326-4294 GCA_049594055.1 Luteibaculum sp.
TCCAATGTAACAGGGTGCAATAAGCACTGCGTTTTCAGTCTTTAACGAGCTATCTACAATTTTTTGGTCCTTGATAAACTCTAAATAGCGTTTGTTGGTATCTACGGTAACATCTTTATTTCCGCAGTCTAACCATTCTTTTACGGTTCCTGGCTTAAAGCGGGTACCCTTTTTCTTCATGTTTTCCAGAGCATCTGTAATCTGGAATTCGCCACGATCTTTGATGTTATTGTCCAGTAGGTATTTTAATTCTGAGCGCAAATAATCTCCATCCTTAAAATAGTAGATCCCGATGATGGCCAAATCCGACACAAAGTCCTTTGGCTTTTCTACAAACTCCGAAATGTGCCCTTCGCCATTTACTTTTACCACCCCAAAAGAGGAGGGGTTATCCACCTTGTTAACCCAGATAATTCCATCCGAATCGCTATCCAAGGTAAAATCTGCCTTAAAGAGCGTATCGGCAAAGGCAACAATAACTGGCCCAGATAAAGATTTTTCTGCACACATAATGGCATGTGCGGTACCCAGAGGCTCATCTTGGTAATAAATGCTTCCTTTTGCTCCCAGCGACTCTGCTACTGAGATCAACTTTTGCTCTACTTCCTTTCCAAAATCCCCAATGATAAATGCAATCTCCTCAATTTTTTCATCGCAAACTGCCGCAATATCTTCTACCAAGCGGTGAACGATAGGTTTTCCCGCAATTGGGATTAGTGGTTTTGGTACTGTTAATGTGTGAGGTCTTAACCGGCTACCTCTGCCGGCCATTGGCACAATAATTTTCATAGTGTTTATTCTTTTCCGGTATGGCCAAAGCCCCCGGCTCCGCGTGTTGTATCGTTAAGGGTTTCGGTAGTTTTCCATGAAACTTGTTGGCAAGCGGCAATAACCAGTTGTGCTATTCGCTCTCCTTGCTGTATTTCAAATGACTCTTTACCGTGGTTTATCAGGATAACTTTAATTTCTCCACGGTAGTCTGCGTCTATGGTGCCTGGGCTATTTAAAACCGTAATTCCGTGTTTCGCGGCTAATCCGCTTCTAGGTCTTACCTGTGCCTCAAACCCCGCAGGCAATGCGATAAAAATGCCGGTGGGAATCATCTTAAAATCCCCAGGGTTTAATACAATAGGCACTTCTAGTTCGGCCCGTAAATCCATTCCGGCACTTTGCTCGGTTGCATAACTGGGGAGTGGATTTTTAGACTTGTTTATAATCTCAACCTGCATGTTTTCTCAGCGGTTTTTCGACCCAGCAAAAAACGACAATATATAGGAATATTAATAATGCTTTCAGGCCAAAATGCATTTGGGGGAACAAATAATAACCTAAGCCCACAATTCCAACTGCTAGAGAGAAGAATATGGCTAGTTTGCCTAGATCATAGGGAATGTAATAGTGTTTTCTAGACCAGATGAGTGATAGCAGTGGTAGGAGCATGTACACCAACAGGGTGGTTAGGGCTGCGCCCATGTAACCCATTATGGGAATAAGTAAGAGGTTTAATGCTACTGTTATTATGGCTCCAATGCCTGCTATGATTGCTCCCGCCCCCGTTTTATCAGCCAATTTGTACCACATGGAGATTTGAATATGCAATGCCAAAAAGCAATTGGCCAACAGGAGGATAGGAACAACATCCAAACCTTCCCAGTACTTAGGGTTTCTTAAAAAGAGCTTAAAGAAATCTATGTATAAACTTATCCCTATAAAACCATATTTCTATCCGAGCGATCTTTAAGTTGCTGAAAAAAGAAGGGCTCGGCTGCGTAGCGAAATGCCTGAACACATATGTTTATGATTATGGCCAGTTTATAACAGCCACCATAGACTCCTATTTGGTAGCGTGCTGCCTCAACTCCCAGTTTAGGGGTTAAAATCCTACCCAATAGGATCCTATCTGCTACTTCATTGATTAGCCCTGCGAAGCCTGTAAATATTAGGGGCCAAGCGTAGTTAAGGGCCTTTTTCCATAGGTTCCATGAGAAATTAATTGGGTTGGGAAGTCCCCAAAAAAGAGTTAGCCCATATTTTACCCCTGAGGCAATTAAGTTGGCAATGAAAATATAGCCCACGCCAATTTCTGGGTTAAACCAGGAAGACAGAAAAAAGTCCGTGTTGCCCGAGAAGTACTGTGGAAACCAATACACCAAGACAAATACATTGATCCCAATGTTGGTAAAAATGCCGGTAACATTGATGAATACAAAAGTGAAGGGCTTTTGCAGGAAGCGCAACCTGGCCAGGGGCACAGCCGCAAGTACATCAAATGCGATAATAAGAATGAGCCAAACAAAATAATTGGCTTGGCTGGCATAGCCCAATCCACTTGCCAAATCCTTATGGGACCATAATGAGCCAACCAAGAAGATTATGGTGCTGCCGTAAAGCCCTGTTTGCAGTGTATTAAAAACCTTGGTCTGAGGCTCGGTTTGTGCAAAACGAAAAAATGCTGTTTCCATTCCGTACAACAGAAACAGCATTACAAATGAAAGGTAGGCATATAACTCAACGGTTACCCCGTAACTTTCCGGTGGAAAAACATCCAGATGCAGGTAAGCAAGCAAAAAGTTTAGGGTTCTCCCCAATATGCTTGGAATACCATAAATGGCTGTTTGGCCGGCTAGTTTTCGGATAACCGACATGCGGGTCTATTTAAACGCAGGTTTGCGCTTCTCAAGGAATGCCGTAGTTCCCTCTATGAACTCCTCGGTTCCAAAGCAATTTCCAAAGGCTTCAATCTCTGCCGCTAAGCCCTTTTCCTGATAATTAAACCCAGCATTTACGGCTTTAATCGCTTGGCCAATTGCAAAACCCGAGTTGTTACAGATTTTAGAGGCTAGCTTTTTACCAGTTTCCAGTAGATTTTCCTGTGGGACAACGCTGTTTACCAGACCCCAATTTTGCGCTTCTTCTGCGGAAATCATTCCGGCACTAAAAATCATCTCCATGGCCTTGCCTTTACCAACCAATTGGCTCAAACGCTGTGTTCCTCCATACCCTGGAATTACCCCTAAACCTACTTCGGGAAGTCCAAGCTTGGCATTTTCGGAAGCGATTCTAATATGGCAAGACATGGCCAATTCCAATCCACCGCCTAGAGCAAAACCGTTCACGAGAGCAATAACCGGTTTCGATAAATTCTCCACCTTATTAAATAGCATTTCGTGTCCCTTTTTGCTCAATTCTGCTCCCTGGCTTTTATTAAAGGAGGCAAATTCTTTGATATCTGCTCCTGCAACAAAGCTTTTTTCGCCTGATCCAGTTACAAGAATTACACGGATATTTTCATCGCTTTCCAGGCTAGAAAACACCGAGCTAAGCTCTGCAATGGTGTCTTTGTTTAATGCGTTTAATTGGTTTGGCCGGTTGATGGTAACCAAGGCAATGCGATTTTCTTTTTCAAGAAGAATGTTATTATAACTCATTTTATATGTGGATTAAGCGTTTGGAAAAACCAGCGTAAATGTAGAACCCTTATTTATTTGGGATTTGACCTCTACACTAGCCGAGGCCGAAGATAACATGCTTTTTACCATTGCCAAACCCAGTCCGGTTCCGGAACTTTTTGTGGTAAAATTGGGCTGGAAAATTTTCTCTAATTGATCTTCGGGAATCCCAATCCCATTATCTGTTATTTCAATAATTTTTTCCTTTCCAGTTTCTCGGGTGATAAGCTTAATTTTTATGTCGCCTTCTGGCACAGCTTGAATGGCATTCTGAAGCAGGTTAGTTAGAACTCTCTTGAATTGGATAGGGTCCATAAACACGGTAAAGGGTTCGGCTTTAAAATCAAATTCAATATTCACATGCTCTCGGTTAGAAAAAAGGGAGGCAATGGAACTTAAGTTTTCTTCCACGGAAATTTTCTCGGGGTTTATTCTATTGAGTGCCGCATACTGGGAGAATTCATTGGCAATGTTTTTTAGAACTTCCGTCTGCTCTAAAACATTCTCAATAAAGTCTTT
>JBMYJC010000221.1:0-3978 GCA_049594055.1 Luteibaculum sp.
GGTGGAATTATGGCCGATAAGTTATTGGGGTACCGCAAAGCGGTAATGCTAGGTGCCCTTTTAATGACTTTAGGCCATGGCTCAATGGCATTAGAAACTGAATTTTTCTTCTACCTCGGGCTAGGATTACTCATCCTTGGAAATGGATTTTTTAAGCCCAATATCTCCTCCATAGTAGGTCAGATTTATAAGAACGAATCAGAAAAAAAGGATGCGGCTTATACCATATTCTACATGGGTATTAATGCAGGAGCCTTTTTGGGGATTTTGCTTTGCGGGTACATTGGAGAGAAAGTAGGTTGGTCCTTCGGATTTGGATTAGCCGGTATTTTTATGTTTTTGGGAATGTTAATGTTCCATTTTGGACAAGGCATTTTTGGAAAAATAGGATTAAGACCTAATTCTAAAGCCGCTTTGGAAGCAGCTGCAAATGATGACGAAGAGGACGAAGTTGAGGAAGAGCAAAACCCCAAAGTGATAAGAGATCGCCTTTTTGCTATTGTAATCTTTTCCTTCTTCACCATTTTCTTCTGGATGGCCTTCGAGCAGGCCGGTGGTTCTATGACCATTTTCGCAAAAGATTATACGCAACGTATCCTTACAGGTGGAAACGCAACCCTATTCTTTTGGCTAAACACCATTTTAACCATAGCTCCATTAGCCATCGTTACCTACGTGCTTTTCCTACTATTTAAAGTAACCTTTAAAAAGTACTTTTTATCAAACCTCTGGCTCGGATTATCCTTTGTAATTATCTGGGGTGCAGCTATCTGGATGTTAAACAAGGAGTTTAATATGCGTGGATACGAAATTGAAATTGCTGAAGGCAATAGTGTTACCGTGCGTTTTGATGAGGAATTAGCTCCCGGAACAGCAGTCAATCTACTGGATCTGGACGGAAAAGGAACTTATAAGCTAATCTCAGAAGAGGAAGTAGCAGAGTACAGCTCTATAACAGAAGGAACCATCCTTAAGAAAAAAGAAAACGAAACAGAAGTTCCAGCATCATGGTTTGGGATCTTAAACTCCTTTTTCATTATTTCTTTTGCTCCCGTGTTCTCCAAAATATGGGCCAGCAAATTCAATCCAACCGGACCACAAAAGTTTGCCTTGGGACTTATTTTACTTGGTCTTGGTTTTGCTGCCCTGGCCTTTGGAGGGATGAGTATAGCGAAAGGAGCAGATTCTGCTGCGGTTAGCATGGGCTGGTTAATCGTAGCCTATTTACTTCATACACTAGGAGAACTTTGCGTTTCACCAGTGGGACTGTCCTACGTAAGTAAATTGGCCCCTGTTAAATTGGTGGGACTAATGTTTGGTATTTGGTTTGGTTGTACGGCCATTGCCAATTATTTTGCTGGATTAAGTGGAAGCTTGATTGATACCATTACAGAGAAGTACAGCATCTCAGCCTTCTTTATGATTTACACCATTTTGCCAGTTGCCGCGGGACTTGTTCTCTTTGCAATTAACAAGTGGATGTTGCGCAAAATGCACGGTATACGATAGACCTGTCCTGTGTTAAATGCAGTTAAGGCAAAGGGCAATAACTGCATTTAACAAGCAGGAGATTTAATTTTGAAGCATCTAAAGAAAAGTTCCATGCGTTTAGTTTTGTTCAGTATCGCGTTAAGCTGCGTGTTTTTTTCTAAAGCCCAATTGGCAGAACCGCACGTAAACTGGGTATCCATGGCGGATCTTGAAAAAGTACAAGCCAAGGAGGAAAGAAAAGTGTTGGTAGATGTGTACACCTCCTGGTGTGGTCCCTGTAAAATGATGCTGAAAAATACCTTTGAAAACCCAGAGGTAGTGGAATACATAAATAAGAACTTCCACGCGGTAAAATTTAATGCCGAGGGTGATGAGGTAATCAATTTTAAAGGTCATCAGTGGACGAATGAAGGATACGATCCCAACCGTAGAGGTAGAAATTCTACCCACGACCTTACCCTGGCAATAGCCTCCAGCCAGGGAAGAATTGCTTACCCTACCATTGTTTACATGGATGAAAACCTCAACATAATTTTTCCAGTTCAAGGTTACATGCAACCCGATCAGATCATGCCTTTACTATCCTACCTAGCATCGGATTCTTATAAGGAAAAAAGCTACGATGATTACCGGGAAGCAGCGGTTAAAAAATAAAAACTGTTAAGGCTTATAATTGCCTTATTTACTGGGGAAACTTCAACCGATGTTTCCCCTTTTCTTTTATATATTTACGCGACTTTTATCCAACCCTTTATAGTATTTGTAACAGAATGAGCGAGATAGCCAAAATTAACCTAGGAGGAAAAGATTATGAGCTGCCGGTAGTGACCGGAACGGAAGACGAGAAGGCAATTGATATTGCAAAACTGAGAGCAGAAAGCGGTTATATAACCCTGGATCCAGGTTATAAAAACACAGGGGCTACAGAGAGTGCAATTACTTTCTTGGATGGTGAAAAAGGAATTTTACGCTATCGCGGTTATCCCATCGAACAGCTTGCGGAGCACTCCAACTTTATTGAGGTGGCTTACCTATTAATATATGGTAAACTACCAACCCGTCACGAGCTGGACCAATTTGACAACAACATTAGAATGCACACTTTGGTGCATGAAAATATGCGTGTAATGCTAAGGGCTTTCCCACAGCATGCGCACCCAATGGGAGTTACATCATCTTTGATGGCTTCTTTGAGTACTTTCTATCCGGAATCGCTTAATCCAAACAGGCCACCGGAGATGATTAACCTTACCATCATTAGGTTATTAGCTAAGTTGCCCACCATTGCAGCTATGGCACACAGAAATACCAGTGGGGCTCCAACCATGTATCCTAGGAATAGCTTCAACTACGTTGAGAACTTCTTGTACATGATGTTCGGTATGCCAACTGAAGATTTTCAACCGGATCCAGTTGTGGTTTCTGCTTTGGATAAGCTGCTAATTCTTCATGCAGATCACGAGCAAAACTGCTCTACTTCAACCGTAAGAATTGTAGGATCTTCTCAAGCAAACCTTTACTCTTCAATCTCTGCAGGGGTTTCTGCACTGTGGGGGCCACTACACGGTGGTGCTAACCAAGCCGTAATAGAGATGTTGGAGAACATCAAAAAAGACGGAGGAAACACTGAAAAATGGATTGAGAAAGCAAAAGATAAAGACGATCCTTTCCGCTTAATGGGCTTTGGTCACAGGGTGTACAAAAACTTCGATCCAAGGGCTAAAATTATTAAGAAAGCCGCGGATGAAGTGTTGGAAAAACTCGGTGTTAACGATCCAGTTTTAGAAATAGCTAAGAAGCTAGAAGAGATTGCCCTTAGAGACGATTACTTCGTATCCAAAAAGTTGTATCCAAACGTAGATTTTTACTCGGGTATTATTTACCGCGCTCTGGGAATTCCTACAGAAATGTTTACCGTAATGTTTGCTTTAGGAAGACTTCCAGGTTGGATTGCACAGTGGAAAGAAATGACCGAGCGCAAAGAGCCTATTGGTCGTCCACGCCAGGTTTATACCGGGGAAAATAACAGAGATTACGTAGGAATTGGAGATCGATAGTCCGTTCCAATAATAATGATAGTAAAAGGCCGGTTTATCCGGCTTTTTTTATTTCCAAAACTTTTACCTGTTTTTCAAAAAATCTATCAAGCGCTCATTCATAAGCTTCACACCCTGGGGTGTTAGATGCTGACTATCGTAAAAAAGGGAGTCGGGCCAGGTGTACAAGGCATTCATATTCACTAGGTCCAAATCAGTTGTAATGGAATCATATTCTATGCGGTTGTATGCAGCGTAATACTGTTGGGTTACCGGGGTTTCTACAAACACAATCTCAATTCCTTGCTTTTTAATCTGGTGGATTAAATCCTCAAAAGCAATTACCTGGTCTGGGTTAATTTTCCCCGTCAGCGGCTTTTGGTCTTGTTTAAATGATTCAAAATCCAATTTTTCTACGTAGCCACCTTCGGTGTATCGATCCCCCCTTTTT
>JBMYJC010000221.1:3988-4194 GCA_049594055.1 Luteibaculum sp.
AAATCTTCAAAGCACCTAAATAAAGCAGCGTGGTACACTTTGATATGAGGTGTTTTACATGCAAGTGATTTAGGGTTAGCGCTCCTAGGTAGATTAGCTATTAAATCCAGACTTGACTCCACTCCGTCCGAATAAAAAATATCTGGGTTTATACAGTAAATAATTTGTGTAATACGATCCTTTTCTACCAGAACATTGTACAAAAA
>JBMYJC010000222.1:0-4174 GCA_049594055.1 Luteibaculum sp.
GATTGGCATGTGCCTTTAAAATTGAATCACATAATCACCCTTCGGCCATTGAACCTTATCAAGGTGCTGCTACGGGCGTGGGCGGAATAAACCGCGATATTTTTACCATGGGGGCAAGACCCATTGCGCAATTAAACTCATTGCGTTTTGGAAATCCAGAGTTAGCTCGTACCAAGTGGCTGGTTAAAGGGGTTTCAAAAGGAATTGGAGATTATGGAAATTCTTTCGGTATCCCAACCGTTGGGGGAGAAGTGATGTTTGATGAGAGCTTTAATACCAACCCTTTGGTAAATGCTTTCTCTGCCGGGATTGTAAAGGTTGGAAAAACTATTTCTGCAAAATCAACAGGAGAGGGGAATCCTGTATATATAGTTGGTTCTGCAACAGGGAAGGATGGTATCCACGGAGCAGCTTTTGCCAGTAAGGACATTACAGATGACTCAGCCAATGACCTTCCATCCGTTCAGGTAGGTGATCCATTCCAGGAGAAATTACTATTAGAAGCCACCATGGAGTTGGCGGAATCTGATGCTGTTGTTGGAATGCAGGATATGGGTGCTGCGGGAATTACTTGCTCAACTTGCGAAATGAGTGCAGCCGGAAAGCACGGGATGGATATATTTTTAGACCGTGTCCCTACACGTCAGGAAGGTATGTTGCCCTTTGAAATTCTCCTATCGGAAAGCCAGGAACGCATGCTTGTTGTGGTGAAAAAGGGTAAAGAAAAAACGATTGAGAACATTTTTAAGAAGTGGGATCTTCATGCTGTAGAAATCGGTGTGGTAACTAAAAGTCCGAATGTTAGATTTTTTGAAGGATCGGAAATCGTGGCCGATGTTCCTGCTGAGAGTTTGGTTTTAGGAGGTGGAGCTCCTGTTTACGACAGGGAATATAAAGAACCCGCGTACTTTAAAAGATATCAAAAATTTGATTTAAACAGTAAGGAGGATATTGATATTGAGGATGTTAGGGAAATAAGTATCCAAATTGTAGGACTTCCTAACATCGCATCCAAACGCTTTATTTACGATCAGTACGATCGTATGGTTGGAACCGCTACCATGAATTCCAACAAACAATCGGATGCCGGAGTGGTGGCCATTAAAGGAACAAATAAGGCCCTGGCAATGACGGTAGATTGCAATTCGCGATTTGTTCATGCCAATCCAGAAGAAGGCACGGCAATGGCGGTAGCTGAAGCCGCTAGAAACTTGGTTTGTGCGGGAGCAGAACCGCTGGCAGTAACCAATTGCCTAAACTTTGGAAATCCATACAACCCAGAGAGCTACTGGCAGTTTGTTGGAGCTATAAAAGGAATGACTAAGGCTTGTGAGAAATTTAAAACCCCAGTAACAGGTGGAAACGTGAGTTTCTACAACCAAACGGTAACAGAAGGTGGAGAAAAACCTGTACATCCAACGCCTACCATTGGTATGATTGGTTTACTGGAAAACAAAGACTTTTTCACTACCTCACAATTTGAGACTAAAGGAGACTTAATTTTCCTATTGGGTTTTCCAAAGAATGATATTTCTAGCTCGGAGTTTCTATATAACCTGGAAGGGGTAAAAGAATCGCCTGCACCGGTATTTGACTTGAACGAGGAGTTTGCTTTGCAGGAATCGGTAAAATCGCTCATCAGAGAAAAGCTTATTGCCTCAGCTCATGACGTTTCTAATGGAGGTTTAATGGTAACCTTAATGGAAATGGGCTTTCCAAAAGGATTTGGATTTGATATTGAAACCGATTTGGAATTTAGAATGGACGCTTATTTGTTTGGAGAGTCCCCATCGCGCGTAGTAGTTAGCGTGCCCGAGGCCATTCATGATGAATTTTTAGAGCATATGGGGCTTCGTCAGGATGTTCCTTACACTTTATTGGGTCATGTTACCAAAGGAAGAATTTCTGTGGATGGCGAGGATATTGGAGAGATATCTGAGTTTAAAGAAATCTACCAAAATAGCTTAGGGGAAATACTAGCTTAAGTCCTCAGATTTCGTTCTAGATTAAGAGCGCCTCGTCCTACATTTTTTACCACTTAGCAAATAAGTTGCCCCGATCGTAGGGAATGTGGTAATTTTATTCTGTGGGCGAACTACTAGATTTACTATCGGGCATATTCGATACGCATTTATGGCCACCTAGATGGCAGTGCGGTACTTGGACGGATTTCCATGGCTGGCTGTTTATTGGATCGGATGTTGCCATTTGGGGTGCGTATTTCGCTATTCCCCTGCTTGTGGTAAACATTGTTTCCAAAAAGCGGGTGCCCTTCCTTCCTGTATTTTGGCTAGCTGCCGGTTTTATTCTCTTTTGTGGATTCACCCATTTGGTGGATGCCATCATATTTTATTATCCGGTCTATCATTTCGCAGCTATCATGCGCCTGGGAACCGCAATTATTTCATGGGCCACGGTTTATGTGTTGTACAAGAATCTACCCCGGGTATTTTCTTTAAAAACTCCGGAGGAGTTAGAGGTTGAGGTAAAAAACCGCAAAAAAGCAGAGAATGTTTTGGCCCACAGAAACGTGGAATTGGAGCAGACTAACCGGGAGTTGGATAGATTGGTTTACAGCGCATCTCATGATTTAAGGGCTCCATTAACCTCTATTTCGGGCGCTCTGCAGTATGCAAAAGAGAATACTACCGATAATAAGTTGATAGAGATTTTTGCACTGATGGAGCGCAATCTGAATAACCTGGATGGCATTATTTATGACATAAGTTGTTTTTCGGGTAATAAACGCCAGGAGGTGGTAAAATCTGAAGTGGATGCCGAGTATCTGTACACCAAAGCGGTAAGCGCCATCCCTGCTGAACACCAAAACGACAGCATCCAGCTATTATTCAAAGACAATGTTGGAGATAAAATGTGGGTGGATGAGGATCGTATGGTTCAAGTTCTTCGGATTCTTCTTGACAATGGAATCACTTACCGCGATGAATCAAAATCACCCGTTTGGGTGAAAATTACCTTTTCAGAAGAAGCAGGGAAATACATTCTTACTGTACAAGATAATGGCGTTGGTATTCATGAAAGCGAAGGAGATAAAATATTTAATATGTTCTACAGAGGCCACAGCAAAAGTCAGGGTTCTGGTTTAGGACTGTATTTGTTAAAGGAGATTGTTAAAAAGCTGGATGGAAAGGTGAAATACAAGTCTGTAGTATCCGAAGGAAGCACCTTTACAGTGGAAATACCAAAATAGTTATGGAAGCATTTGATTTTGTTTTAATAGACGATAATAATCTGGATAACCTCATCAACGAGACCTTGGTGCGGAATTCTGGTGTAGGAAGCTCGGTATTAGTTTTTAATTCAGCAAAAGGAGCCTTGGATTACTTTAGGAAAATACCCATTCATTCCAGTAAGGTTATATTGTTGGATCAGCACATGCCAGATATGGAGGGTACCGATTTTTTAGACAGCTTGAAGGAGCATCTGAAAGATCGCTTTGATATGTACACCATTATCCTGTTAACGCATGATAATGCTTACGTAAAAAAGAAAAAGGAATACCCTTTTATTAAAGACGTTTGGTGTAAGCCACTTAGGATTAGCAATCTGGAGGAATTGATGGATCCCAGTTAAAATTAAAAGAAGTAAAATCCTCCGGCTCCAATATATGGGTTTGGGTAGGGGGACTCATCATATTCCAGGACATCAATCAAGAGAGAGAAATTCAAAGAGACATTAGAACCAATTTGTTGGAATACTTGAGCGCCTACAAATAAAACAGGTACTTGCACACTCTCATTAAACTCATTTATGTTGGAGTTTACTCGATAAAACAATTGTTGGAACTCGGTGTATGCAGCAACTCCCGGAGTAACTCGGTATCGTGCAAATACTGCTGGCCCAAAAACATTCGTGCTAAACTTAAAATCTGGCTCATTTATTCGGTCCCTATAATACTGGTATACCACACCAGGCCCGGCCATAAATTTTTCAGAGAAACGGTAGCCCAGTTTGGGTGAAATATTAATTAAGGTAATACTTCCAAAAGCCAGGCTAAATTCCCCTCCCAGCGCTAGTTTGTTTTGAGGTGAATTACTTACCTGACCAAAACTGATGTTTTGCTTGGTTAGGCCAATTCCAATAAGGGTTACGCACAAAAGGACTCTTAACATATTACTTATATATTCGTAACTTAATGTAAAGGTAATTTTAT
>JBMYJC010000223.1:0-4169 GCA_049594055.1 Luteibaculum sp.
GTTCAACAATGTCATAGGAGTCAATTCCACCCAATTCCCCATGCCCTCTAATCCAGGCAATCCTCTTTTTAATGGGTTGGGTAACTTCCTTAATGGCAGTCATTAAGTTGTACTCCAGGTTGGAAATAGAATTTTGAATCAGATCTGGGCTGGGAATCCGCTCTGCACTTTTTAAGATCTGCAAAGGAATTTCTCTCTCACCATAAATTACAAGTGCTCCGGGAAAAATGATTTTCTCTTCTACTCCGCCATCTTTTTTTCTGAAAGTGAGGTTGGTGTATGTTAGTCCAGCCTCACTTAACTTGGTATACATTTCCTTGCGCTCCACTGGGTTGTTGGAGGCAGAAGGGTTTACAAACTCATACTGAATCTTATTTCCGGCATAAGCCCGAAGCTCGTCCAGGGTTTGCTTAACCGCGTCTCTCAGGCGTTTAAAGTCTGCAGGAAACTCGCCCTCCAAATAAACCTTTAGGAAAACGGGATCCTTTAACTCCCGTACCATTTCAATACTCTCCGGGCGCAGGGAGTGGCGTTTGTCCGCTGTAAGGTCGAATCGTTTAAAAAAGAACTGGTTGGCTACATTAACAAGCAGCAGAATAACCACTGCAATTACTACAGAAAGCAGTGCGTTTAAGCGAGTTTTATTGCGATTTCCTTTTACCATTTTCTTCCCTCCAGTACAAATCGAGTTAACATGATAAAAATGAAGCTGATGCTGAAAAAATATACCACATCGCGGGTATCCACCACACCGCGACTTATCGAGCGGTAATGCGCTTCAATTCCCAGGTTTTGGATAAAGGCATCCAAAGATCCAAACCACTTAAAGTTGGCGATAGACGCAAAGCCAGTAAAGAAAAAGAAGCACAAAAAAACGGCAATCAAAAAGGATATGATCTGGTTATCGCTTAAGCTGCTAGAGAATGTTCCAATGGCAACAAAACAGGCACTTAGTAAAAGAAGTCCCATGTAGGATCCAATAATTGCTCCGTTGTCTAAATTCCCCACGGGTTGGGCCAAGTTGTAGAGTGTAATATAAAATACCAGGGTAGGAATTAGGGCGGTGAAGACCAGAGCAACTCCTGCCCAAAATTTTCCCATTACAATTTGAAGTTCAGAAAGTGGTTTGGTGAGCAAAAGCTCAATAGTTCCTGTACGTTTTTCCTCTGAGAAAAAGCGCATGGTAATGGCTGGAATCAAGAAAAGAAAAAGCCAGGGAGCAATCGTAAAAAATGGTGTGAAGTCTGCGTAGCCCGACTCCAGAATATTTGAGTCTCCTGGAAAAATCCAGATAAAAAGGGCATTTAAAATCAAGAAAACACTCAGCACAACTAGCCCGGTAAGGGAGCTTAAGAAGGAGCGTATTTCCTTTTTAAATAGTGGATACATAATTCTCAGATTCTGCTTCTACCTCTACTGACCATGCCATGGGTTTGGCATTAAACCATGTTTTAGTGAGCGACCAGGTACTTTTAAAAAGCTGCGAATTTCGATAATTCTCAAGCTTTTCTGGAGATTGCCAGTGGCTGTAAGTGAAAAAAACATTGCTCTGTTGCTTATCGCGCAATAAACGTACTCCCGAACAGCCCTCAAACGCTCCAATCTGGTCCTTTTTGCTTTCAAACATGTTTATAAAATCCGATACGCAATCGGGTTTAAATTCCATTTTAACGATTCGTAACATCAGTAAACTCAATTCTTACGGTATTTCCAACTTGCAGGCCCAACAGCTGGTCTGCTCCTCCGCCTGTTTGGGGGGTGCCCCGATTTAAGGCAATTTCCAGGAGGCCATTGCCATTAAAAAGCGCACATTTTTCCCCTTGCGGTACGGCTCCATAATGATTGGAAATCCTATTTATGTTGTAATCCTCAGCACCAAAAATGATGTCAAAGGGGCGTTTTTTCCCAATCAGGTTAAACAGGTGTTTATCAATATTGGTGATTCCGTTTCCGTATACATCTATATGCACCACATAACCGGTAATCTCATTAGAGGAGGTGGTAGGGGTTAGGATGCTGCGCTTATTTACATCCTGCGTTTCTTTACCCAAAAATTCCATTGTGCCACCGCGCGAGAGGTATCCAGCAGCTTTGGCTAAAATATCTTTGGCCACAAAAATGCCGTCTTCGCTTTCGGAAGAGAGGCTTATTTCAACCGCTCGGTTGTACTCATTGTCAAGGACAATAGGGATAACACCACTATCACTTGCAATAAAGAAATGTCCATCCTTTTCCACGCTTAAATAACGCTGGTGACTTTTGGGTTCATCGTCCACGCATAGGACATGTACGGTTCCAGGGGGGAAATTTTTGTAGCAATTTTTCAGTATAAATGCGGCCTGCAAAATGTTAAAGGGTTCAACCTGATGGGAAACATCAACAATGATGGCTTCTGCATTTTGCGAGATAATAGCGCCTTTTACAGACGCTACATAATGATCTCGTAAGCCCATGTCTGAAGTTAGCGTAATAACACCCATAAGAAGGTCGGGGAGGAATATTTTAAGCCGTTAATTCCGTACTTTGCGGGCAAAATTAGCATTATATCAACGTAGACTAAAAAATTCGTTTTTGGAGTTAGAACTGGAGCTCACGTCAATAGACCCCATGCTTATCCTCGGAGTGAATAACGCTAGATTGGGGCAATTACAAGATGCATTTCCTAAAATTAAAATTCATGCCAGAGGCAATGTGCTTCGCTTGGTAGGTGACCAGCAAGAGATTGAAGCCTTTGCAGTGAAGATTGGTGAGATTGAAAAATTCTATCAGAAGTATAATCGTTTGTCTGATAAGGATTTTGATGACATCATTTCCAATCGGGAGCGCAGCAGCTGGATGAAGGGTAAAGGAGGCGAGGTTTTGCTGTACGGGAACAATGGTGCCCAAATACAGGCAAAAACTGTAAATCAAAAACGCATTGTAGAAGCTTGTAACCAAGCCGATATGGTTTTTGCCATTGGACCTGCTGGAACAGGAAAAACATATACGGCCGTGGCTTTGGCGGTGCGGGCCTTAAAGAACAAGGAAGTCAAGAAAATTATACTTACTCGACCTGCCGTTGAAGCGGGAGAACATCTGGGTTTTTTACCTGGTGATTTACGGGAAAAACTGGATCCATACCTTCAGCCACTGTACGATGCTCTGAGGGAAATGATTCCTGCAGCAAGGCTGGTAGAATTTTTGGAGGATGGAGTTATACAGATTGCTCCTCTGGCCTTTATGCGTGGAAGAACTTTGGACAAGGCCTTTGTGATCTTAGATGAAGCTCAGAATGCCACGCGCAGCCAGTTAAAGATGTTTTTAACGCGGATGGGAGCCAATGCCAAGTTCGTGGTAACGGGAGATGTAACACAGATAGATCTTCCCAAGAAAAGTCAGAGTGGCTTGCATGAATCCTTGCACATCCTTGAGCGCATTGAGGGAGTTTCAATTGTTCGCCTGGATAATCGCGACATTATTCGCCACCCACTGGTAGATAAAATTGTGCAGGCATACGAAAAAGATGATGAGCGCAGACAACAAAAAAACGCAGAGCGGAATGAAAACGATTAGTGAGGAGCCTTTGCAATTGCATCCTGATCAGAAACTTTACCAAGGAAAAGTAAGGGATGTTTATTCTTTGCCTAATGACCTGCTGGTGATGGTAGCCAGCGATCGGATTTCTGCCTTTGACGTCATCCTACCTAAAAGAATCCCTTTTAAAGGCCAGGTTCTCAACCTAACGGCCATGCATTTTTTAAAGAGTACGCAGGACATTTGTCCCAACTGGTTTATCAGTTCTCCACATCCTAACATAAGCATTGGGAAAAGGGCAGAACCCTTTAAGGTAGAAATGGTAATCCGCGGGTATTTGGCGGGGCACGCCTGGCGTGAATATAAAAGCGGGAAAAGAAGTGTTTGCGGGGTAGGAATGCCCGAGGGGATGCGAGAAAACCAAAAGTTTCCAGAGCCCATTATAACCCCAGCTACCAAGGCAGAAGAAGGGCATGATGAGGACATAAGTCGCGAGGAAATATTGCGGCAGGGAATTGTAAGTGAGAATCATTACCACTTATTGGAGAAGTATACCAAAGCCCTGTTTAAAAGGGGGCAAGAGGAAGCTCAAAAACGAGGATTAATCCTAGTGGATACCAAATATGAATTTGGATTAAGCGATGGGGAGGTTGTGC
>JBMYJC010000224.1:0-4152 GCA_049594055.1 Luteibaculum sp.
TTAAAAGAACAGGAAAACCGTGGTCCAGCGGTGGATCTTGATGCGGAACCCGTTTACGACATCAATGCCATCGAAAAAATGCTGCCACACCGTTTCCCTTTCTTGTTGGTAGATCGCATTACAGAAGTTACAGAAGATTCTATAACTGGATTTAAGAATGTTACCATGAACGAGCCCTTTTTCCAGGGGCATTTCCCAAGTAACCCTGTAATGCCAGGAGTTTTACAGGTGGAAGCCATGGCCCAGGTGGGTGGTATTTTCGCCTTGCATCAGCAACCGGATCCAGAAAATTACTCTACCTACTTCCTAAAGATCGACAACGTGCGATTTAAGAAAAAGGTGATTCCAGGGGATACGCTAGTTTTTCAATTAAAACTGCTAACGCCAATCAGAAGAGGGATAGTTCATATGGCCGGAAAAGCTTTTGTGAACGGACAGGTTGTTGGAGAAGCAGAGATGATGGCGCAGGTAATAAAGGACAAGGTATAATGGCAATTGAGGCAAACATTCACCCAAAAGCAAAAATTGGTCCCGGAACGGTTGTAGAGCCTTTTGCAACCATTTATGAGGATGTCGTAATTGGAGAAAATTGCTGGATAGGCCCTGGAGCAGTAATTATGGATGGTGCCCGTATTGGAAACAATTGCAAAATATTTCCTGGCGCGGTGATCTCCGCCATTCCACAAGATTTAAAATACCAGGGAGAATACACAACAACAGAAATAGGCGATAACTGTCAAATTAGAGAGTGTGTTACCATTAACAAAGGGACAGTTGATAAGAACAAAACCCAAATTGGCAAGAATTGCCTTCTAATGGCTTATGTGCACATTGCCCACGACTGTATTGTTGGTGACCACGTAATTATTGCCAACTCGGTTAATGTTGCCGGCCATGTAAACATTCAGGATTACGTAATTATTGAAGGTGCCGCTGCTATTCAGCAGTTTTTAACCTTAGGGGCCCACTGCTTTGTAGGAGGTGGCTCACTGGTTCGCAAAAATGTTCCTCCTTACGTAAAAGCTGCCAGAGAACCGCTCAGTTATATTGGAGTAAATACCATTGGATTAAAAAGAAGAGGTTTTAAGGACAAGGAAATTATTGAAATAGAAGACTTCTATAGACTTATCTATGTGCATAACAACAATGTTACCAAGGCCTTAAAAATTGCTGAGTTAGAAATTCCTGCCTCAGAGCACAAGGACCTCATTCTTAATTTCATCAATAACGCGGAAAAAGGAATTATTCGCGGAATGTCTTAGCATGGAGATCAAGTGCCAGGGCATTATAAAATCTTACAACTTCCAAAAAATTTGGGGTCCACTTAGTTTCAGCTTCCAAGGCCCTGGAAAGTATAGCATCCTGGGAGGAAATGGCTCTGGTAAATCTACACTTGTCCGCTGTTTATCGGGCTTAGAAAGTCCCAAACCAGGAAATATTTCCTGGAAAATTAATGGGGAAATTCCCAGAGAGAAGATTCACGAATACTGCGCATTGAGTAGTCCGGCTATGCAGCTCTACGAAGAGTTTAGTGTATCCGAAATGTTTCAATTCCTCGCTAAGTTTAAGTCCTTTGCTATAGAAGGTGAAAAGGAGTTTATCCAATTACTGGGCTTACCTAAAAGGCATTTGGAAGGCAAACGAATCGATCAGTTTTCCAGCGGCATGAAGCAACGCGTGAAATTACTCCTTGCCCTTAGCCAAACGGCTCCTTTTGTTTTCCTGGATGAACCTACATCCAACCTAGATTCAAAAGCAATAGATTGGTATTACCAGTTGGTGGATCGTTTTTGCCAGAATAACTTATTGATTGTTGCCACGAACCAGGCCAGTGTAGAAGCACCATTTTGCCAGCCAGGTATCTCACTTCAGGCCGAAATAGCCTAATATTGCAGCGAATTTATTGAATGCATAATGGCAAATACCTCTGACATTAAAAACGGTCTGTGTATTAGACACAATCACGATTTATATCAAATTATTGATTTTCAACACGTTAAACCTGGAAAAGGCGCGGCTTTCGTCCGTACCAAATTGCGTAGCCTAACTAACGGAAAGGTCCTTGACAACACCTTTAACGCCGGGGTAAAAATAGATACCATTACGGTAGAGCGCAGAAAGTACCAATACCTATACAGCGATGAGCTAGGGCTGCACTTTATGCATACCGAAACATTTGAGCAAATAAACATTAGCCCTGATTTTATTGAGAATGCCGACTTAATAAAAGAGGGCGAGATTGTAGAGATCCTTTTCCACGCAGACGAAGAAAGGGCGCTAACTTGCGACTTACCTGCATCGGTTGAAATGGAAATTACTTATACAGAACCTGGAATTAAGGGGGATACGGCAACTAACACCCTTAAACCTGCAACCGTTGAAACTGGAGCAGAAATACGAGTGCCTTTGTTTATAAACATTGGGGATAAAATCAAAGTAGATACCCGCACTCGTACTTATCAGGAAAGGGTAAAAGCATAAATCAATATGAAATTTTCTAAGGCCCAACCCGTAGAGGAAATTGCCAAATTGGTAGGTGCCACCTTATTGGGTAATTCCAAGCAATTTGCACTGGGCCTGAATGAAATTCACCGAGTTGAAACGGGAGATATCGCCTTTGTAGATCACCCCAAGTACTACCAAAAAGTCATTGAGTCTGCTGCAACAGTGATTCTAATTGACAAGGAAACTGATTTTCCGCCCGAAAAGACCCTTTTAGTTTGCGAGAGTCCAACGCAAGCATTCAATCTGCTTGGTAGACATTTTAATCCACCCAGGGGATTTTACTTAAACAAGGACGAAGCCGTAGTGGGCAAAAACTCTTGGATAGCAGACAATGTAAAAATTGGAGAAGGAAGCAGGATTGGCGATAACTGCAATATCTACCCAGGTGTGGTTATATATCCTGGATCAAAAATCGGCAACAATGTAACCATTCATGCCAATTGCACCATAGGGGCTAGTGCATTTTATTACAAAAGAAAGGATGGCAAGCATTTGCCATTTTACAGCTGCGGGGATGTTAAAGTTGAGGATGACGTTGAAATAGGTGCCAACTGCACCATAGACCGCGGGGTTAGCGCCACCACCCTAATTAAAAAAGGCTCCAGATTGGATAACATGGTTCATATTGGACACGATACCATTTTGGGAGAAAATTGCCTGATAGCAGGACAATCTGCTGTTGCAGGCTGTGTAACCGTTGGCAACAACGTAACCATTTGGGGGCAAGTGGCAATCATCTCAGGAATAGAAATTGGCGATGGCGTAGAAATTTTGGCCAAATCGGGAGTAGGCAAAAGTTGTGAAGCTGGCAAGCGTTATTTCGGTTCTCCCGCGGAAGAAGCGCGGAGCAAAATGCAAGAAATGGCCAAAATAAAACGCCTTATTCAGCAGTAGCTTCTTCCTTTTTAAGCGAGTTTTTCTTGTGCCATAAATCAATGGCAACCAGGCCGGCAATGAAGGTCCAAAAGGGAACAGAGGCTTTGTCTGTATCCAGGTAATTATTCAATACTCCATGTACGAAGTAGGTGATAAGCCCCAGTAACATGGCTAGAACCAAATCTCTGGTTTTGCCGGGTTCTAATTGGTAGTACAGATTAAGCCCTAACCTTAAAATTACAATCAGCAAGGCTACAAAGGCAAGCATTCCCATGAAACCACTTTCGGAGAGTGGCCCTAAATATTCGCTGTGGGCATTTCCAACCTCACCAAAATTGGTGGAGATAATTGTTTTTTCATCGGCCCGTTGAAAAGGAGCGTATTGAAACATGTAAGTCCCCGGTCCAAAGCCAAAAATTGGTTTCACCATAAACATGCGCAGGGCAGAGTTCCAACGATTGATTCGCTCCAGGTTACTGGCATCTGATGATATATTAGAAATGGATTCTACGTGATCAGTTAACTCGGAGGAGGACTCGGTCTCGTTTTTTTCGAAGCGAGAAAGGATCTGATCCTGGTAAACAAAATACAGTCCCACCAGAAGTGCCATTCCAGCAAAAACCACTTTAAACTGTATGCGCAATTTTAGAATAAGGTAAACTCCAAAGGCGGCAACTAAACTCACCCAAGCAGCCCGGGTATAACTTAAAATTACCCCAAGGATTAAAATTACTGCGGCACTTATTAAAAGCATTTGCAAGGCCATACTGT
>JBMYJC010000225.1:0-4143 GCA_049594055.1 Luteibaculum sp.
GGATAAATATAGATTTTATCTGTTTGAAACCGTGAAAGGTAGACGCGGAGTATCCGGAACAGGGAGACCCAAATGGATTGGGAGGAAAAATTAGCCCTTTATGGCAATAAGGCCCATATCCTCAAAAAAGGCACGGATTTTTTTGCGAAAGAAATACCAGAAAAGAAATCCCAGCAACACGTAGGGAATAAACATAATGTACAAAATGCCCTTATTAAGGCCAGCCGCGGTATTAAGCTGGGTTGGGTCGGCTTGGGAAGAGGACTCGCTGATTGCCTTACACATGGCGCACTGTGCAGTTCCCTCTAGTGAAAACAGAAGCACAAAAAACAGGGCGAATATGTAGGGCAAAAATCTACGCATAGTAGGGTGAAATCATCAGGTAAACGATAACTCCGGTTATCGCAACATACAACCACAAAGGAAAAGCAAACTTTACAATGCGCTTGTGTTTTTCGACCAAGTAATTGATTCCATAGGCGTAACTAAACAACACCAAGGGTATTATTCCAATGCTGAGCAGAATGTGACTAATGAGAATAAAAAAGTAGATATAGCGCAGGCTGCCTTCGCCACCGTAAGGAGTGGACTCCGATGTGATATGATAGGCAACATAGCCCAATAAGAACAGCAATGACAAGGAGATGCTAACCTGGATGAGCCTTTTATGAAGCTCAATCTTCTTTTGCTTTACTGCAATAACCGCCGCAATTAGGAACAGAGCAGTTAAACCATTTATAGTTGCATAAATGGGGGGAAGAAAGCTTAGATTATACCCTTCTATTTTCACCCCAAATAAAACTGCAACCACTAAAGGGATAGCCACTGATGCGGCTATTATTAATTTCCGGGTACTAGGACTCAGATTTTTCTCTATTGTATTCATTGATAGCTTCTTCCTTCATCAACAATTTAATCTCATCGGCTAGGCGATCTACTTCCTCTGTATTGGTTCCATCGTAAAAACCTCTAATTCTTCCTTGTCGGTCTATAAGCACAAATTTTTCAGAGTGTAAAAAACCGCCTGGAGCATCTATGTCCTCTTGCGAAGCCAATAGGTAACTCTGCACTCCCAAACGATAAATGTCCTCTTGAGTTCCCGTTAGTAGGATGGTTCTTTCTTTATCTAGGTATTTTTCTTCCTCGTATTTCAGTAAGACTTCTGCGGAGTCGTTTCGAGGGTCTACCGTGTGCATAACAAAGCGAATATCCTCAAATGCATCATTGTCCATTTTCAGTTGAAGCCGAACCATTTGAGAAGTCATTCTGGGGCAAATACTCGGGCAGCGGGTGAAGAAAAAGGCTGCTACGTAAATGGTGGAATCGAGTTGCTCGGAGCTAAAGCTTTCTCCGTGCTCGTTTATCAATTCAAACTCGGCAATGCGGTGGTCAATGGTATCCAATTCACCGTTTTCATTTATGATCTCGGTTGGATTACCATAAACCGGCAGCCTCACAAAATTATGCGAGCCGCTGTTGAGCATGAGCAATAAAAAAACAGGCGTTAGCAACATGAGTGCTATGCCTGTCCATTTTAAGTATTTGGGTGCTGGTTTCAGAGCAGTATTTTTTAAAAATACCGCGTTAGCATATCATTTATGTAAGTAGATTCCTGCAACGCGATAAAGATTAAGTACAGGATAAACAATGTGTAAGGCACAAGGATTACTTTTTTAGCATTTTTTCGCTCGTCTCCCAAGTGCATAAAGCTCATTACAATGTACCCAGCTTTTACAAGCGTTAGTACAATATAAAACACCTTGATCCAAAACCATGCGGTATCAGATACGGTACCTCTTCCGTAGAAAACTCCAACCAAAACTTCTACCGCAGTAATTACAGTTAAAAGCAAGGTTACCTGAACGATTTTCTTGCGAACTTTTCTTCCGTGCTCCTCTCCGTGAACCTGATCTGGAGCGTATTCTATAATATCGTCTCTATCCATGAGTGTTTAAATACAGAAATTGATGATTAGAGTAAGTAGAAAAAGGTAAATACAAATACCCAAACTAGGTCTACAAAGTGCCAGTATAAACCAACCTTTTCTACCATTTCGAAGTGGCCGCGTGCATCGTAAACTCCGCGTGCCACATTGATTAATACCAACAGGTTAATTACCACTCCAGAAAACACGTGGAAACCGTGAAAACCGGTGATGAAGAAAAAGAAATTGGCATACAACTGAGGGCCATATTCGTTCTCTTTCAGGTTGGCACCTTGCACATGTTTATACATAGTGGAAAGCGCGGCATCCTTTTCTGTTCCGGTTAATACCGTACCATCTTCAAGAACAAGGTCGGCCTCTGCATATAGCTCTTCATTGCTGTGGTAGTGATGTCCGTGGGTTTCAAAGGTGGCCTTCTCTCCGTTTTCCAACATTACGTACCCACTCTCACCGTGAATAAAGTGCGACCATTCCCAAGCCTGAGATCCTAAAAAGAAAAATCCTCCAACTACCGTTGCAGCTAACCACTTTATAACTCCCTTTTTATCCAATCTGTGGCCCGCTTCTACTGCAAGTACCATCGTAACGGAGGAAACAATAAGCAAAAAGGTCATTAACGCCACATAGGCTAATGGAAGGTAAGCATCGGTTCCGGGAAATGAATGGAATACATCCTCGGCTATTGGCCACTCTCCTGTGAATTTATGTCTTGCATATCCGTAGGCAATTAATAAACCTCCAAAGGTTAATGCATCCGAAACCAAGAAAAACCACATCATGAGTTTTCCATAACTCATGCTAAAAGGTGACATTTTTCCGCCCCAGAGGGTTGCGGTATCTATTTGCTTACTGGCATGTCCTCCCATACTCCGCTCTATACGTTAAAAGTTGTGCAATTTTAATGAATAAAAAGTAAAAAGAGGAACAAATAAACCCAAAGACCATCGAGAAAATGCCAGTAGGTGCCACAAAGTTCCACTCTTAAATAATTGCTTGGGCCAAATTGCCCTTTTTTTGCTTGAATCATCACGACCAGCAGATAAATTAAACCTCCTAACAGGTGGATTAAATGCACTGCACTAAGCACATAGATATAGCTACTGGCTGTATTGCGACTCCCTAATACCCGATCGGTTAAAGGATTCTCACGCAGTTTATCGCTTTGTTCGTAGAATTCTCCATCCACCTCCTCCAAGGCTAATCCCTTATAGATAAAGGTATAATCATCTCCGTGTTCGCCTTTTAAATCTGTAAAATTCCCTATGAAATAATTACCTGTTTCGGTTAACTGTTTCCAGCTTTGGAACTGAAAAACGCTAAATGCAATACCCAAAGCTAGGGTAAGGGCTATCATTCCAAATGGGTTTTGCCCTCCTTTAACCTGCTTTTTTGCCAACCACATAGTGCCGCTACTGGCCAAGAGCAGGGCGGTGGAGATGTAAAAACCAATGGGCATTTTAATATCCACCCAAAAGCCATCTGCCTGTGAAACAATGTAGGCGGAAGTCAATCCGCCAAAAAGCATCACAATGCTAAAAATTCCTATGTACAGCAACATCCTTTTAGAACGCGCTTTTACCTCCGGGCTCTCCGAATTGTATTCTACTGTGCTTTCCATTCTTTACAATTTGTCTAATACTAAAGCTATAAGGGCCACGGGCAAATAGAAAAAACTGCTGAACATGACCTTTCTGGCATCCTTAACCGATTGGCTTCTGTAAAGTTTTGCCGAATAATAAGCTATAGGAAAAGCAGCAAGGGCCGCAATAACAGAACCCCAAATTCCGGTAAAACCAAAAGCCCAGGTTAGAAACCCAGTAGGAATTAAAAACAAGGAGTACATGTAAATCTGAAAAGCACTTGAAGTATCTCTTCCCCCTGCTGATGGCAGTAGTTTTAATCCTCCCAATTTATAGTCGTCCTCTAAAACCCAAGCTATTGCCCAAAAATGTGGGAACTGCCATACAAACTGAACAATAAATAAAATTCCTCCTCCCAAGCCAAAAGAATTGGCCGCTGCAACCCAGCCCAATAAAGGAGGAATTGCTCCTGGAAAAGCACCAATAAATACCGCGAATGGAGTCACTGGTTTAAGTGGGGTGTAAATAAATGCATAAGAGATTAATGCCCCGAAACTGAGCAGGGTAGTAAGCCATCCGAAGGCCAGATATAATGTACCAAGACCAGCAATTGCCGTT
>JBMYJC010000226.1:0-4132 GCA_049594055.1 Luteibaculum sp.
GGTGTTAGTTGCGAATGTGCAATCTCAAAGCAAGGTACAGCAGCACATTCCAAAGATCTCGACCAACATTAGAAAAGGAAATTTTGAAACTACCCTGTTAGCGCGCAGCCAGATTGAGCGTGCACAATTCTACTCCATGGATGCCCTTGGAAACCAAGTGTCACGAAACATTGTGGCCCTGAGTAATCAAAGTAGCTGGTATTTGGGAACAACCAGCTTGGAACTAAATGCTACGGTGCAAGCCTATAAGGAATCGACACCACTGTATAGCGGAAGAATTGCCTTTTCCAGCCCCTTAAGCCCTGGGCTTAGAGCCGATTTAAGCATAGAGCAAAACCTTAGAATACCCACGTTAAATGACTTGTATTGGCGTCCTGGAGGTAACCCTAATCTACAACCAGAGCAAGCGCGATCTATTGAACTAGGTACTTATTGGCAGGGAATTAAAACATCTCGAAATCTTCATGCCACTTTATTTTACCGACAAACACAGCAATGGATTCAATGGCGCCCAACAGAATTTGCTTTTTGGAGGCCTTTTAATTTGGATCAGGTTACCAGTTTTGGATTGGATGCCAGCTTTAGCTGGAGTGATATTGCAGTGGGAAACAGCGGAATGTTAGCAAAAGAAGAGCTTGTCTTAGGGTTAAACCGCAGCTACCTATGCGCAGATGCAAGCAAACATCAATTGATGTACATCCCAAAAATAACCGCCAATTTTTGGCAATATCTAAAATGGCATGCTGTAGAGATTGCCGCTGGTTTGCAATTTGTTGGTGAGCGCGAAACAGAAACAGCCGAGGAGTTTCAAAGCTTTCACCGATTAGAACCTTTTGTTTTACTCCATAGTAAAATTGCTTACCAGATTGGTAGGAAGTATTGCGATTTGAAATTAGCTTTTAGCGTAAACAACCTTTTAGATCGCCCCTACCAAAACATTCTTTGGAGAGCCATGCCCGGAAGGAATTTTAACCTCTCTTTTGTCTTATTGATATAATGAAATACACACTTTTTTTTCTTGGCCTTTTAAGCCTGCTTGCCTGCGAAAAACCACAGCCCCAAACCCAGGACTTCCAAATTGGCCCTGGTTATTTGGTTTGCAATGAAGGGAATTTCACTTTTGGGAATGCCGCGCTAAGCTTTATCTCTGAGGATTTTACGGAAACCAAAAATCAGGTGTTTACCACATCCAATGGCATTCCAATTGGTGATGTTCTGCAATCCAGCCTCATTTTTAACAATGAGTTATACCTGGTAGTAAACAACTCTGGTAAAATATGGGTTTGCGATCCCAACACCCTAAAAATCAAACGAGTGATAGAGGGCCTAAACTCCCCTCGTTATCTAATTCCTTTAAATCAAAACGAATTATTGATAAGCGATTTATATGCACCGTACATTTTGGTGTATAACTCTGAAACTAATAGCATATCCGACTCCCTGATGTTAGGAAGAAGCACCGAGACCTTTTTAGGTTTTAATGCCTTTGTACTTTCCCACAGTTGGGCCGGAGATAGTGCAATTCATAAAATTCCTAGAAATACGGCTCTCCCTACTGAGATGACCATCGTTGGCCCGCAACCCATTTCCATGACAAAAGGCCCCGATTCTCTTGTGCATATTTTATGTCAAGGAAAAACGGATGGATCCAATCGTATTGCAGGCAGTTTGTTTAGCCTGGATCCAAATACTATGGGCATCATAGATATTTTTGAGTTCTTAAATCCCCAGGCCTCTCCAAGCCAAATAGTTTTTAATTCGGCCGATGGATTTTACTACCTCCTCAGCAATACTAACCCGTTTAATTCCAGTTTACCTGGAGGCCTTTTTCGCTTTACTGATCCGGCTACCGCTTCACAAGAGCCCTTTATTTCCAATGCTGGCAAACTCTTTTACCATCTATATCTGGATACTGAAGAACAGCTAATATTTCTAAGCGATGCCAAAGACTATTTGCAATCGGGAGACCTACTAGTTTTTGATATTACTGATGGAAACCCCAGATTAATTCATACAAAGAATTGTTCTGTAATCCCATCCTTCATTACTAAAAAGCCTGATTGACAGATAGATATAAATATTACATTCGTGCCACACCCTCAAAAAGAATGCAATGCGTTATCGCTCGGCAAATAGACGGACTTTTACCGGCAGGTTACTAGATAGCCTAATACTACTGTCCTTGTTGTTTATAGGATATCACTTTTATAGCAGGCATTACGCGGGTGTTGAAAAGGAGGAAATATATCAGCAAAACAAGGCCAAAAAAGAGCTTTCCCTAAAACATGCCGATTTGGTGTTGCTCAACCTAAAAAAGGCCAGCATGGTCCACCAAGAGATTCTGGTAGATTTAGATTCACTCTGTTCTAAGCCTCAATGGAGCTGGAAAAAAGCAGAGGAATATTTCCGGGACATTTTCCAGGATAAGCTCACTTTTGTTCCCTATCCCACTGTGCAACATTTTTCGGACAGTATTTTTAGCCCAAAGCAAAAAGCGATCCTGGATAAACATCTACCGGAAATTCAAAACCAGTGCTTTAACCTCTTGGACCAACGTAATTTTTGGCTCTTGCAGGAAACCAGAGAAAACTTGTTTGTTTTGCGGAACAAATTTGAACGTTGGGTTGCTTTAGAACAAGAAATACTCAGTGCAAAGCAGGTAAATCAATAACATGGCAATACTTAAAGCCTTAACCAAAAATATTTTTAGCCCCACTATTCTTCCTCAAACTACGAGCCCAAAATCGATTTACGATTTGAGTTTCACCAGCATCCAGGGAAAACCGGTACCTCTGGAAATTTTTAGAGGAAAACACATTCTGTTTGTGAATACCGCGTCCAAATGTGGCTTCACTCCGCAACTAGAGGCACTGCAGAACCTTTACAGTAAACACAAACAATGGTTACAAATTCTGGGCTTTCCATGTAATCAATTTAAAGGGCAGGAACCGGGAAGCGAGAAAGAAATAGAGGAATTCTGCCAGATTAACTACGGGGTGGATTTTCCGATATCAGAAAAAATAAAAGTGAAGGGGAATGAGGTTCATCCCATTTACCAATGGCTTAAAACTAAAGCTCAAAACGGAGTACTGAACTCTGAGGTGGAATGGAATTTCCAGAAATATTGGGTAGACAATACCGGAGCATTACGAGCAGTAATTTACACACCCACAAAACCCAACTCAAAGCGTTTCCAGGAGCTCATAGAAAATTTTAAACCATGAGACAGACTTATTTTCTAACCTTTTGCTTTCTGGCTTTTGCTCTTATTGTAGGCTGTGCTGGTGAGAACGGGGAATCTAAGGTAAATCAGCAAGCAGAGAAACAAGAAATTTCATCCGATGAAACGGAGGAAATAGAGTTAGCCGTTTACATGGCGCGGCTACAGCGCTATTTGGAGAAGGCCTATTGGTCTGCCCAGGAAGGAAATAAAGACTTACATAATTTCTATGTCCACGAAATGGAAGAAATCATGGAAGCTGTTTATGAATCGGGTGTTGTAGACGAAGGCGTAAACGTATCATACAACATGCTGCAGTACGGCTTAAAATCGCTGGAGGTTTATGAAAAAAGAATTGAGGAAGAGGGATTCTCCAACTATTCTGGTCATTTTGAGAATCTCATTAATGGCTGTAACAGCTGTCATTTGGTGAGCAAAAAAGGAATGATAAAAATCCAGATTCCTACTGTTAACACTTACAGCTCACAGTCGTTTAAGCCTTGAACAGGTTAATTGAAGCCATTAAATATCTAATCGAGTCCCGGGGTCGACATGGGATTCACAGCCCTTTTATTTACAGCCTTTTGGATGAAGGAATCCGAAAGTCCATTGATTTTCCAGACATAGAAAAACTGCGCAAGGGTTTAAGAAGGAATCATTCCAAAATTGAAAACCATTTCGGTACCAACGCAGGTGTTTTTAAAGGTCGCGGCACCATCGCAGAGTTGACAAAAAATGTTTGCATCCATAAAAAGTACGGTGCCCTTCTCTATAAAATAGCATTGCATTTCCAGCCTAAGTGCATCATTGAAATGGGTACTTCGCTAGGTATTTCGGCAGCCTACCTGGCAAAAACTAAAATCCCACTCATTACCTGTGAGGGCAATCCGGCCTTGGCCAAAATAAGTCAGG
>JBMYJC010000227.1:0-4121 GCA_049594055.1 Luteibaculum sp.
CCGTCCATTTAGATCAAATTTTTGGATGGTGCATAACTCGGGTCGGGGTCTGGATCTGGGTCAACAGGGTTTTGGGTAACCAAAATGCTTACTTCTGTACCGATAGAAGGCGCTTGACCTGGACCCAAAATGTTGTAAGTAAATTGATCAATTCCCAAAAAGGTATCTACAGGTGTGTATCGGAAAGATCCATCTGCAAATAGCTCAATTGTTCCGTGGGTTGTAGAGTCTCGTAAACTTGCTGTTAAGCCTTTTCCATCCAATAAAAAGTCGTTTGCTAATACCCCGCGTTTGGTTACTATCAGCGTGTCTTTCCCATTTTTAACTTCATAATAATCGCACTTACTAACCATCGGGTTTCGAATAGTTGGCAAGCTATCCTTCAGTACAAAATAGGAGCTTTTAAAGTATTCTTCGTAGTCGTTACCAACGGTTTGCCAGGTAGTCCAATTATAGCGGGATGGATTCTCGTGCAACACACCTTTGTAGTCTAAGGTTAGCGCAATACCATCTGTGTTTCGGGTTTCAGTTATTCCGCGCGAAGCTGTGTCATCGTGCATAACTACCCTTTGGCTTGGGTCTACAAAATTGATTAGGTTCCAGGGAAGTTTTACCTCAATCATATCCCCACCACTTATTTGCACGGCTCCAAGGGGTTCATTGGGTTGATTAACTTTTAAATCACCTACTACCTGGATGGCCTCATCATTTAATTCGTCATTCCGCCATCTTAAAATCTTCCATTCGCCACCATTAGAAACCACAGACCGGAATTGGGAACCCTCGTAAATGGGTTTATTGTCAACGCCAAAATAAATTCCATAGGCATCGTATGCTTCGGTAACGTACAAATTGGCATCGGTAGCGGTAATTTCAAGCGCAAACTCCGCTCTATTGCTTACTACAGTACCATTTGGTAGGATAGATTCCCCTAAACCTGCATCGTAAGTATCAATTCCAACCCAAAGCGTATCGCCTGTTTGAAGGGGGGCGTTCAACACCAAATCCATCTTAAAGAAGGAATAGGTGGCATCTGTTTTTACAGAGAAAACGGGATCCACCACCGAAAAATTTAAAAAGGTTTCCGTGCTGGTGTTGGTTTGTCTAAATCCTTTTAATCCAAAGTTTTGCTCTGGCGACATAATGTTGTGCCAACGCTGTCTGGATTCCAGTGGGAAATCGTATTCATCTACAATCCATGTGCGCTTAAACCACTCATCTATCCAGGCGAAATAACATCCGCCGGGCATATTGGCCTGTTCCATATTCTGAAACATGCGCAAAGCATTTTGCCCCGATTGATCATCGGAAACACCACCGTGGTCCATTCCGCTATGGGAAAAACTGGCCGAACCCCAGCTTGTGGGTGTTCCAAACTCGGCAATCATGGTTGGCATTCCCTTATGGTAATCCCTTAAAGCTTTTATGTAACCCAGGTAAGAGTTTGGTCCATATTGATCTACTTCTTGTCGGTACGCTTCGGTTGAAGAAACAAAGGGTGGATAGTAGGGATAAGCGTGGAATGAAGCAAACATTCCAGCCGGAGCATTTCTAAAATCTACTTTGGTTAAGTCTATTTGGGCAGTGTCTTCCTCTGGGTAGGAAACACCAGGAATAAATTCGTGATCAATAGGATCCAGGGTAGGCCAACTAGAAAAGCTTATCGGACGGGCGGTTCCGTATTTATTCATCTCGTACTGCAGCACTTTATCCATGCGCTCTGCAACCCATTTCGTGGCCGGTTCGGCAGATTGAACTTTTAAGTAAACTCCATTGTAGGTTCTATCGGCAAAATGCAGTTCGTTGGTATTGAGGACTTCGGCAGGATAAACCTCTCTACCCATAATGTAGCCCAATACCCATTTAGAGATATCGGTGTCAAAGGTTCCAAAAGCTTTTCCGAAACGAGGACCAATCTGGGCCTGACCGTGCACTGCATCTATAGCAAAACGTGCGTTAATATCAAAGGTGTCCGTAAGGAAGTAAAGATCTTGATTGTATCCAGGAAGCTCCTCTTCCAGCCAAATACCAATTAATACAAATAGCGGCTCATTGGGGTGTTGCAGGTTAAAGGAGTCTAGCGTTTGATAAAAACGCGGGTAGTGTAATGTGTAAGTTCTTATACAGTTGAATCCTGCATCCTTAATTTCCGTAAACCAACGGTAGTAATCAGAAACTGAGGCATCCAATTCTCCCGGACTTTTTCCAGGTAAGGAAATTCCTAAGTTCATTCCCTTTACAAAAAAGGGTTGGTAGGCCTTTCCGTCCCAAACTTTAAAGTGGGTGCTATCTGTAACAAAGGGAAGGGAAGAATCGGGATCGCAAAACTGGTTTTGTGCTGTTGCAATGCTTTGCACTGCTATAAAAACAAATAAGGTAGAGAGTATTCTAAATATCATAGTGGGGGCTATTCCATGATTGTGAACAAAGCAAGCGATAATTGTTGGCTAAAACCATTACCTAGCTTAGATCAGCCCGCTGATATTAGTCAACTTATAGCTTTATAAAGGGGCTAACCGCGGTATAATTTTCGCTAAACACGCGGATAAAATAATTTCCAGCTTCTATTTTACCCAAGTTTAGGTTAAGCTTTCCGGAAATGGGTCTCTTCTGCTCATAAAAAGCTCTTACCACCCCTCCAGCATCAATCACGTAAACCCCAAATTCTTCATTCATAGGCCCGCCAAATTCAATGTCGATAAACTCCGATGCAGGGTTAGGGTATAGCTTTAGGTTTAGGTCCTTTTTGGGATTGTTCTTTTTTGGCTGGATGCTATTTACCCCACTGGGTTGCACGGTGGTTTGGCTTACATAAACATTATCGCCACTGCTACTGCCGTTGCCGTTTGCCGCCATCAAAGCCGCGTAAAAGGTAATTGCCCCAGCGTTTTGTTGGGGAGCTTGCCACTGCAAAGACCAGGTTCTTGATCCAGAGCCAGAATTCCCAGATCCAGTATGCGTTGCAGAGCTATTTCCTAAGATTAAACGGCTGTCTCCAGATCCACTTAATATCCACTGTCCAATCGTACTGTTGTTCTCATCTTCCGCTGTTAGCTCAAAACCAAAAGTGCCTTTTCCACCTTCACTTATGCTGGCCTGGATATTATAAACCTCTCCAGGACTATATCCCGTAGCAGGAATATCAGTTGTAATGGCTCCTGCTATGGTAACTGGCGCAGATCCAGAATGGCAACCCCGGCAGGTTGAGCCATTGTCACCTGGGGATCCAGTCCTATTTCCCGGACTGCCAGAAGATCTGGCCTCCGCCTGATTCATCGACAATTCCCAAACTGATAATCCTACACCTAATACCACGCAAAGCGCTAAAAACCGTAATACAAATCTCATTCTACACTAATATTTTGGAAATCAAGTTCAGTAGGGATGCATCGCTGAAGTCTTGTGGGAAAATAGCCTTAAATCCCATACGAACAAGCTCATTTTCGGTGCTTTTACCTTGGGCAATTATTTGAGATTCCGAGTTTAGTGAAAGGGTTTGTTGTACAGCTACAGCCTGACTAGGTGAGCTGACATGAATGAAAGTAAACTTAGAGTTATTTCTTGTTGATATAAGTTTAGTTTGATAACAAATCAGCTCTTCATATTGCTTAGGGTCTAGGCCTTGTTGAACTTGCTTTAAACTCCTATTTCCGATAAAAAATGTAACACGATCTTTCGATGAAAGGCATTTTGCAAAGTGCTTGCCCACTTCTTTTGTTTCCGCATCTCCACCCACAAATTCGGCTTTTAATCCATACTGTTCCAGTACCTTCTCGGTCTTCGCTCCAAGTACCCCAATCTTTTTTGAATGTAGTTGCATTAAGTTCTCGGAATTGCTGGCTAAAACATGGATAGCTTTTGGGGAGCTAAAAAATACCCAGTTGGTGGTAGGAAAGGAAAATGTCAGTGGTTCAAGTGCAATGTGGGATCTGCAAATCAAATCAAATCCCGTTTTGGCGAGTTCGCGTTTTAGGGATGTTTTCTCATGAGCTAAATAGGTGCTCAGGGCTTTTTTTTTTTTCCTCTAATCCAATCCATCGCATGAGAAATGGCCTCTTCAACTCCATGACTTTCAAAATAGGTATGATCTGCCGGCTGATTGGTTTTAGAAGCATAGGCCA
>JBMYJC010000228.1:0-1725 GCA_049594055.1 Luteibaculum sp.
GAAAAAAAGAGCGGTAGCCAACATGAATCCTTTGCCGAAGCTGCGGAGCAGTAAGCTATTTAGATTTTCGGTAAGGCTTAAAAACTGTTCTGGAAGCAGGAAGCTAAAAAGCGCGGCACCAAGCAGGAGTAAAAAGGGAGGGTAAAAAACCTGTTTTCTTAGTTTAAGTCCGGATAAAAATTGGCGCAAAACAGCTCTTTTGGGGTTGGGGTTAATCGTCTATTTCAATAATTCGCAGTTGATTTTGCTTTAATTGTTCGGGAATGGAAGACTGAATTTTATCTCCAAGTAGTTTTATCAGGCTTTGTTTGAGGTAGGTTCTGCTCACCACTAAGCTAATTTCGCGGCCAGGTGCTTTTCCGCGCGTAGAGATGGGCCTCACATTTTTCTTTTGCTTTTCGGTTAAAGAGTACAAAGCCGATTCGGGTAAAATGGTGATTCCATTATGGCCATCAATAATCTTGACAATGGTTTCCAGTGAACCACTTTCAAAAGCAAAAATGCCACTCTCGTTCTCTCTGAGATGTTCGCATAGGTTTAAAACCTGGTTTCTAAAACAATGGCCGTGATTTAGGAGCCATACATCCTTGCGATCTATAGAGTTTACATCAATCTCCTTCCTCACAAATAATGGATGATTAGGCGATACGTAGAAAAACATTCCCTCAGCGTAAATAGGGTACTCGGTTATCCGCGGGTTTTTAAGTGGGGTTGCCAGAATACCCACATCCAAATGATCCTCCTGCAATGCCTTTACTATTTCCTCGGTAGTTCGCTCCTCTATCTGGATTTTTAAATCTGGATTTTCGGATAAAAATTGAGGTAGAAACAAGGGAAGGAGGTAAGGGGAGACGGTTGGAATGATTCCCACCTTGAGTTCACCATGGACTTGCTTTTTATATTGAGCAACTACGTCTTTAATTCCTTTGCCTGTGCTAATAACGTTGCGGGCCTGTTCTATAATCAGTTCCCCAATCTCTGTTGTTTTTAGCGGTTTTTTCTTCCGGTCAAATAACACCACATCCAGCTCTTCTTCCAGCTTCTGGATTTGCATACTTAAGGTAGGTTGGGTTACAAAACACTTCTCGCTGGCTTTGCTAAAGCTCTTCATGTCATGTACCGCGATGGCATACTCTAATTGGATCAGGGTCATATAAGAATTTTCAATACGAATATATGAACAATCAATTTGATTTATGGTTCTTTAGAGTGTATATTAGAGTTAAACCCTTAAAAACAAAAACAAACAGTATGCAAACTACTTTAAAAAGCAATTACATTGGAATAAGTGAAAATCACGCAAAGGATCTGGCAACCGAGTTAAATCAGTTGTTGGCAGACTATCACATTTTCTATCAGAATTTGAGAGCCTTCCACTGGAACATTAAAGGACAAAACTTCTTTACGTTGCACGAAAAAATGGAGGAAATGTACAATGACGCTAAGGTACGTGTAGATGATTTAGCTGAGCGCGTATTGACCCTAGGATATGTTCCGGTTCACCGACTGGAGAATATCCTTAAGGAAAGCTCCATCAAAGAGGCGGAAACGGTAGGAAACGATAGAGAAATAGTGGAAACTACTTTAAATAACCTGGAAACGCTGTTAGTTCAGGAAAGGAAAGTATTGAAGTTAGCAGATACCGCAGGTGATGAAGTTACCCTAGATTTGATGGTAGAATACATGTCTGAGCAGGAAAAAACCTGTTGGATGTTAGCAGCTTAC
>JBMYJC010000228.1:1735-4100 GCA_049594055.1 Luteibaculum sp.
GCTTACCTCAAATAGTCCATGAAGAAAAGAATAATAGTTCTGAGAAATCCATTGCCTTTCCCCACCGGCAATGGGTTTTTCTTTTTTTTGTGCCTCGTAGTTTTAAATGCTGGCAAGCTCATGGGGCAGGAAAAAACAATAGATGGAACCGCATTCAGACTTTTGCTGAGTGGCCTGCTCAGCCATGATGTTCCAGAACTGTCGGTAGATTCCGCTAAACATAAACTGGAGAATTCGGAGCTTACATTTTTGGATGCCCGGGGAAGGCAGGAGTTTGAGGTGTCTCATATACAGGGTGCTCATTGGGTTGGATACGAGGATTTTAGCTTAAATCGCGTAAAAGAGATCCCGAAGGATAAGCCCATTGTTGTTTATTGTTCTATCGGAAAACGCAGTGAGGATATCACCAAAAAACTCAGAGATGCTGGTTACAAGGATGTTTCCAACTTGTATGGAGGAATTTTCGAATGGGTAAACAGAGCGTACCCAGTAGTAAAAAATGAACAGCCAACGGATTCAATTCACGGCTACAGCAAAATGTGGTCTGTTTGGCTTAAAAGGGGCAAAATTGTTTATTAACCGCGGTTTATGTGGGATGCTATAAAATCTTCTTATGCCAATTATGCTCATTACCTCTGGAGTGAGATTACAGGAAAATCCGAACACCATTACCTGTATTGGCTCATGCTACTTTCTTTGGCAGTATGGTTACTTGAAGTCCTTATCCCCTGGAGGAAAAAGCAGGCAAAAATCAGGGAAGATTTTTGGTTGGATGCCTTTTACATGGTATTTAATTTTTTCCTTTTCTCCTTCATTATTTACCAAGCACTATCAGATGTTGTTGTCTTATGGTTGAATCAAGGATTGGCTTATTTGGGGATCAAAAACACAGTTGCCATCAGTCTGGCAGAAAGTCCAGTCTGGCTACAATTCCTCACTATGTTTCTAATTGTGGATTTCACGCACTGGAATGTGCACCGAATGTTGCACAGGGTTCCCTGGCTTTGGCGCTTTCATAAAGTGCATCATTCCGTTAAACAAATGGGCTTTGCCGCACATCTGCGTTTTCATTTTATGGAAACTATCGTCTATAAATCCATTACCTATCTACCATTAGCTTTGATAGGTTTTGGCCTGGATGATTTTTTTCTGGTGTATATCATTTCACTCATAATAGGTCACCTTAATCATGCAAACCTCGGTTGGGGCTACGGTTGGCTTGGTTATGTATTTAATAATCCCAAAATGCACATTTGGCATCACGCTAAAGCCTTGCCTAAGGGGCGTTATGGGGTTAATTTCGGGCTCAGTTTAAGTATCTGGGATTACCTATTTAACACCGCTTACATTCCCAATTCAGGGAAGAATATTGCTTTGGGTTTTGAAGAAGTGGAGGCATTTCCAAAAGGATTTTTAAAACAAACGATCTACCCTTTCAGAAGGAATGAAAAGTAACAAGCGCTTATTGTTGGCCGTGGTATTCACTTTAACCTTGGGCATGGCTCCCTTTTTTCCAGAGCCTCATTTTTTTGGTAAAGTGAGCTGGTTGTTGGGAGGAGCTAAGGGTATGAAGCTTATGGATTATTTTGATCTGCTTTTACACGGTTTTCCGTGGATTTGGCTTTTAACGGAAATCTTTTTGATCATTAAGAGGCAATGGAAGTAAAACTAAGAAGCGATTGGAAAGCCTTGTTACAGTCGGAATTTGAACAGGATTATTTTAAGCAGCTCGCACAATTTGTTCGCACAGCGTATCAGAAAAATGAAGTTTATCCACCCGCCAAATACATTTTCCAGGCCCTGGAGTTATGTCCTTTGGAGGATTTAAAAGTCGTAATCATTGGACAGGATCCTTATCATGGGCCTGGACAGGCGCACGGACTTTGTTTTTCTGTTCAACCAGGAGTTGCGCATCCCCCCTCCTTAAAAAACATTTTTAAAGAGTTAAAAGCGGATGTTGGAAAGGAAATACCAAAAAGCGGTGACTTGAGCGATTGGGCTAAACAGGGCATACTGCTCCTGAATGCCACTTTAACAGTGAACAAAGGAAATCCAGGTTCTCATCAGAATCAGGGCTGGGAAGTCTTCACAGATGCAATAATTAGGGAGCTTAATAAGCACAAAGAGGGGCTGGTATATATGCTCTGGGGATCTTTTGCCCAGCGGAAAGCCAAACAGGTTAATCCTAATAAAAACCTCTTATTAAAAGCGGTGCATCCATCGCCTTTGTCCGCGCATCGTGGATTTTTTGGAAGTAGGCATTTTAGTAAGTGCAATGCCTATTTAAAAGAACAAGGGAAAGCGGAAATTATCTGGTAACTAGAAATCGCATTTCTCTTTATAGAGATTCTTTGCAATACGGTTA
>JBMYJC010000229.1:0-209 GCA_049594055.1 Luteibaculum sp.
GCGCCACGTACATACCGTATTTAGCACTGCTTAAGGGCAACTTTTCTGCCCCATAGGCAAACAGCACCATGGAGTAGATAAAAAATCCAAGAAATAAGTTTACCGTAACGCCACCTAACATTATGATCAATCGCTGCCAAGCTGGTTTTGAACGAAACTCCCACGCCTCTGGCTCTTTTGCCAATTGATCCTTGTCCATGGACTCATCA
>JBMYJC010000229.1:219-4089 GCA_049594055.1 Luteibaculum sp.
CAGGTATGTAAGCAATCAAAACTAATGGGTCGCATCATGAGATTTTGGCATTTCGGGATTTTTCGAAATTTTCAGTGGTCTCCTTTTTTGTATTTAAAAAGGGAAAACTTCCAGTCGAAAAAGAGATAAAACTTCTCTACCCTGGTACCAAATAACCGGGCAGGTATAAAATGGCCTAGCTCGTGTAATACAATAAGAATGGACAACGACAGAATGAGTTGTGCCGCCTTGATGAGTATAACTGATAATTCCATGATCTACATTTAAATAAGCTCTTGGGCTTTTTGCCTCACTTCCTGATCCAGGGCCTCTAAATCTTCAAGATTATTAGCCTGTACACCAGCATATTTCGCTAATACGCGAGCATTAATCTCAGCGATTTGCAAAAATGCAATTCGCTCTTCTAAAAAGGATTGAACGGTAATTTCATTAACTGCATTTAACACGCAAGCCATACCATTGCTCCCTTTTAAACACTCGTAAGCTAAATTCAAGTTTCTAAAGGTTTCTAAATCGGGTTTTTCAAAACTGAGATTGGGATAATTAGCGAATGAAAAATTACTGTGCTTAACTGGTGCACGATCCGGATAACTGAACGCGTATTGAATAGGTAATTTCATATCCGGCATTCCCAATTGGGCCTTCATGCTGGCATCTTCAAATTGTACCAGTGAATGGATGATGGATTGCGGATGAACTATAACCTCGATTTGCTCCGGGCGAAGGTTAAAAAGCCATTTGGCTTCAATTACCTCAAGTCCCTTGTTCATTAAGGTAGCGCTGTCGATGGTTATTTTGGCACCCATTTCCCAATTCGGATGCTTTAGGGCATCTGCTTTGGTAACACCCGCTAGCTCATCTCTTCCCTTCCCCCTAAATGGCCCTCCGGAGGCCGTTAGAATAATTTTATCAATGGCATTGCCAGCTTCTCCCGTTAAACATTGAAATATTGCACTATGCTCGCTATCTACCGGAATAATCTTACAGCGGGAGGTACGAAGCATTTCCGAAATAATATGGCCTGCAACTACCAAGGTTTCCTTATTGGCTAAGGCTATTGTTTTACCAGCTTTAATAGCAGCTACGGTTGGATTTAGCCCCGCGGCACCCACCATAGCGGTTAGAACAATATCCACACTGGGAAAATCTACTACATCGCAAATGGCCTGCATACCCTGGTAACACTTAATACCAGCATCAAAAAGCTCATCGTGTATTTGTTGATAGCCTTCTTCCGATTGGATCACTACCGCAGCTGGGTTAAACTGTAGGGCTTGCTGCTTTAAAAGCTTCCAATTATTTCCAGCTACCAATACCTGAACCTCAAAGCGTTCAGGGTTTTTAGAAATTACTTCTAAAGCCTGGGTACCAATGCTACCCGTAGATCCTAAAATACAGATGCCTTTTTTAGTGCTCATTGCCAATAAAAAACCCCACGCCAGGCGTAGGGTTTATGGTCCCGAAGGATATTAAATACTATTGTGCTTTGTCAAATTTGTAATCCAACACTTTAAACTCGGTTCTTCTGTTTATCTGGCGATTGGCCTCATTATCCGAACCGTCTGGGTTAGTGTTGGGAACTTTTGGTAAGGATTCGCCATACCCTTTCGCTACAATCATACTCTTTCTAATTCCCTGAGAAATCAGATAGTCAACAACGCTCTGTGAGCGCTCTTCTGAAAGCTTTTGGTTATACGAATCACTTCCAATATGGTCGGTATGAGATCCTATTTCTATCACTAAATAAGGATACTTGCTCAATTGACGCGCCAGTTTTGACAACACCTCCTTAGAAGATTCTCTTAAGGTGGCTTTATTAAAGTCGTAGTAAATATTCTCAAGCTTAACTGCTCTACCTATTTCAGTGGTAATTAGCTTAACCGTACCCAAAGACGTAGTGTCGTTAGGATAGATTAAGCTCGTGCTAATCAAGATTTCGTCTTCCAAGAAGTTATCCTTGTTAAATACCACCTTATAATTCCTACCCTTGGTTACGGGTAAAACGTACTGGCCAAGATCATCAGTGTAATCCACAGCAACTTCGTTACCAATAGAATCCAAAAGCGTAACTCTTGCCCCTTGTAAATAAGAATCGTCAACGGCATCAAGTACAGTTCCTCCAACATGGTAATAGGCCATTTCAAAGCTATAGATCTGATAACAACAAGTTTGGCCTCTATCAGAAGATACGTATCCAACGTTTACATTCTCGGCAGTAATAAAATAGGCATCATCCTTACTGCTATTTAAAGGATATCCCATGTTGGTAGACTTACCGTACGCAGTTCCCCTTTTTTCAGAGTAAAAAACGTCTAATCCACCCATTCCTACCCAACCTTTGCTGGAAAAATAAAGGGTTTGTGTAGCGTCATCAAAAAACGGAGATTCTTCATCTCCCTCAGTATTGATGTTATCGCCAAGATTGATTGCTCTTCCAAAAGGCTGGCCAAATTCATCTAGTCTTACATAGTAAATATCAAATCCACCAAAACCCTCTTTTCTATCCGAAACAAAGTACAAACCCTGCCCATCTCTTGTAACCATAGCTTGTTTTGCATTGGTTCCTTGAAGATTAACAATAGAATTTAGTGGTTTAGGCTCCTCCCAAATAGAATCATTTAGAGGTCTGGACATGTATATCTGTAGCTGTGGATTTTCCTCGTCTGTTGACCATGAGGTGAAATACATTTTAGTAGCCATTTTATCCACCGAAGGAGCTGCCGCATGTCTATCCAATCCAAAACCAAACTCGATAGGCTTAAAGGTAGAGTCAATTAGGTTGTAGGTAGCTATCGAGTTGCGATATGCTCCATACTTTTTTGAGGTAGGATTATCTATTAATGTCCTGGTTGTGGTGAATGCCATTTTATCATTTGGCATCAGAGTAGGGGCGTAATCAGAGCTGATGTATAGGTTTAAAACCTGTGTATCTAATTTTTCCGGAACAAATGCGGAGCTTAGTTGAATTTGCTCTTGCGCAAACTTGGCACAGGCTAACTCGAATTCTATCTTTCGATATGTTCCTTTAGTAGATTCCGTTTCTACTACTTGTCCAGAAGCATTCTCAACGTAATTTGGCTGATAGAGCTTTTTGGCTTTCTCCAACATAATTACCGCCTCATCATACTTCTCATTTGCTCGTAAGCAAATTCCGTAGTTGATTAAGTTTTGAACATCACGGAACTCATTTAGGGTTACAGTTTTTGCATACCATGCTTCCGCTTCTGGATAATCCTTGTAGAAGAAATAGCTTCTAGCTAATTGTCCAATAGTATATAGATAAGTCTGAAACTCCTCATTCTTCTTTTTGGGTGTAGATCCACCGTAGGGAAATGCAGTTTGATTAGGCTCCTTAAGCTGATCAAACACCTGCAAATAATACTGGGCTGCAGTGTAATAGTTCTCACGGTTGTATGCCTCATCTGCCAATTCCATTGCGCCTCTGTAACTTTGAGCAGAAAGCAAAATAGGAAGGGAACAAAAAAGACAAACTATAAAATTCTGAATCGATTGACGGTTCATGATAGGGCGTTAAAGTCTTGGACAAATAAACTCTTGACGGTATTTATTCTTGCGATTGGTATACGTAAGCGAAAACTCTACCGCGTTTTTGAAATTCCCCACATCAGAAAGAGAGGAAACGTTGGTATCAAAACTCACTCCAAAAAGGAAATCTTTATAGAGCATACCAACATAGGGAATAATGGCATCGCCAACTCGGTAGGATAAACCACCTTCCAAACGGGTTTCGGTATCAATTAATGCATAGCTAAAATTGGTTCCGATTATTCCGTTATAGAAACCATCTTGATACATGAATTGAGCATGAGGTGTTATTTCCAAGCCTGTAAGGGTTTTATAACGCACTCC
>JBMYJC010000230.1:0-4082 GCA_049594055.1 Luteibaculum sp.
GCGATAGTAAGCCTCAATTGGAGCGGGAATTGCACTTAAATAGAAAGCATCTGCCCCATGCTAATAAGATTGACGCACATTACTGTGCGCGTTGGGCGGGTTTAAAAACCTTAAAAAAGATCCATGCAAATCCCGGAGCTGGAAATCAGATGCAGGTTCAAATTTCACGCTACCACAATTCAGATGATCGCTACCTGGTGATATCTATGGGGCGAATGGTTTTTGAAGATGAAGGACTTGCCACCAGTACATGCCTGGGGATTTTGATAAACAACCGAGCAAAACGAAAGATTAAATGGTTGGCGGATAGCGGTTTAGAAGAACTTGAGGTGAATGTGCTCTGTGAGAAATGCGATATACCAAATTGCAAGGAAAGGCAGGCAGATCCTGAAATTTTGCAAAAGCGGCAGTATCGAAAGCTCATCCGGGAAAAGCTCAACAATTTGCATTGATATTTTACTCATCTTTGCAGCCGTTCTTTTAGGAATTTACTTATCAAGAAAGGTGGAGGGACTGGCCCTTTGATACCTTGGCAACCCGAATAATCCGAAAGGATATACGAAGGTGCTAATTCCAGATTCCGGCAGGAATACAGATAAGTTAGCAGTAAATTGAAAAGAGTTAAACTCATAATACAAGCCCTGTTAGCATTGCCGACAGGGCTTTTTTTTTGGATAAAATTGATATGGATAGAAAGCAAGCATTAAAAGATGCACTGGCCAAAAGGATATTAATTCTAGATGGCGCCATGGGAACCATGATACAGCGCTATAAGTTAGAGGAAGAGGATTTTAGGAATGAGGATTTAAAGCATATTACTAAATCCCTAAAGGGAAATAACGATCTAATTGCGCTTACACGCCCCGATGTGCTCAAGGCCATCCATAAAGAATACCTGGAGGCGGGTGCCGATATTTTAGAGACCAATACTTTTAGTGGAACCATAATTGCTCAGGAAGATTACGATTGCCAGGAATTTGTGGATCAGATAAACATCCGATCAGCGCAAATTGCGCGCGAAGCGGCAGATGAATTCACCGCTAAAAATCCTGAAAAACCTCGGTTTGTAGCCGGATCGGTGGGCCCAACCAATAAAACGGCCTCTCTTTCTCCAGATGTGAACGACCCCGGCTTTCGCAACATCACTTTTGATGATTTGGTGCTGGCTTTTAAACAGCAAATCAAAGGACTAATTGATGGCGGTGTAGACATTATCCTATTTGAAACCATCATAGACACCCTAAACGCCAAGGCCGCCATTTTTGCTGCCCAAGAGGTATTTGAAGAAATTGGATACGAGTTGCCTGTAATGGTTTCAGGAACCATTACGGATGCTAGTGGGAGAACCCTTTCTGGACAAACCACTGAGGCTTTTTTAATCAGCATCTCCCACCATCCAATCTTGTCTGTTGGATTAAACTGTGCTTTAGGAGCAAAAGCAATGCGACCTTACGTGCAGGTCTTGAGCCGAAAAAGCAATTTCCTAGTTTCTGCACATCCAAATGCAGGTTTACCCAACGAGTTTGGAGAATATGTGGAGAGTCCGGAAATGATGGCCGACCAATTGAAAGAATTCTTGGATTTAGGGCTGCTCAACATTTTAGGAGGCTGCTGTGGAACCACTCCAGCCCATATTAAAGCCCTGGCCGAATTAGCCGCCAAATATGAGCCTCGAAAAATTTCTTCGGGGGAAAACGAACCACAAACAGTGTAATAAGGGCATGACAACATACCTTAAACTAGCCGGGCTAGAACCTTTGAATGTAACCCCGGAGAGCAATTTTGTGAATGTTGGGGAAAGAACCAACGTTACCGGATCCAGGAAATTCCTGCGACTGATTAAAGAGGAGAAGTTTGATGAGGCCCTGGAAGTGGCACGCGATCAGGTGGAAGGTGGAGCCCAGATTCTGGATGTGAACATGGATGAGGGAATGATTGATGGCAAAGAAGCCATGGTAAAATTCCTGAATCTAATTGCCGCAGAACCAGATATCGCTCGCATTCCCATTATGATCGATTCATCGCGCTGGGAAATTATTGAGGCCGGATTAAAATGCGTTCAAGGAAAAGCGGTTGTAAACTCTATCAGTTTAAAAGAGGGCGAAGAAAATTTTATCCAACAAGCTAAGTTTATCAAGCGTTTTGGGGCTGCTGTTATTGTAATGGCATTTGATGAGAAAGGCCAGGCAGATTCCTATGAAAGAAGAATTGAGATCTGTGAGCGATCCTATAGAATTCTCACCGAGCAGGTGAAATTTCCAGCCCACGAGATCATCTTCGATCCCAATATTTTTCCCGTAGCAACTGGAATGCCTGAGCACCGCAACAATGCGCTAGATTTTTTTAGAGCTACCCGTTGGATTAGAGAAAATCTACCCCATGCCCATGTAAGTGGAGGGGTGAGTAATGTTTCATTCTCATTTAGAGGGAATGATGTGGTTCGGGAGGCTATCCACTCTTCCTTTCTTTATCATGGAATAAAGGCTGGCATGACTATGGGTATCGTAAACCCAAGTATGCTGGAGGTTTACGAGGATATTCCAAAGGATTTACTAACTGCCGTTGAAGACGTTCTCCTAAACCGAGATGAAGAAGCCGAAGAACGACTTTTGGAATTGGCTCAAAAGCTTGTAGGAGGGGAGAGCAAGCAGCGCAAAGTAGATTTAAGCTGGAGAGAGCAAAGCGTAGAAAAACGCCTGGAGCATGCGCTGGTTAAAGGAATACTGGAGTTCATAGAGGAAGACACGGAAGAGGCGCGCCAAAAAGCAAAAGCCCCGCTGGAGGTGATTGAAGGACCCTTAATGGCGGGAATGAATGTAGTTGGCGACTTGTTTGGAGCGGGTAAAATGTTCTTACCACAGGTGGTTAAATCGGCCCGGGTAATGAAAAAGGCCGTTGCCTATCTACTGCCTTACATAGAAGAGGAGAAAAAGAAAAATGTTGGTGGAAGCAAAGAGCGGGATACCAAGGGTAGGATTTTGCTTGCTACAGTTAAAGGAGATGTTCATGATATTGGAAAAAATATTGTAGGGGTTGTGCTTGGCTGCAACAACTACGAAGTCATCGATATGGGAGTGATGGTTCCCGCAGAGCGAATTTTGCAGGAAGCAGTTGAGCAAGAAGTAGATGCCATTGGCCTTTCTGGGCTTATTACACCCAGCTTGGATGAAATGGTATTTGTAGCCAAGGAAATGGAGCGCCAGGGGATAGATATACCCTTGCTCATTGGAGGCGCCACTACCTCAAGGGTGCATACTGCGGTTAAAGTTGCACCGGAGTTTAAGCGCAATTCGGTAGTGCATGTGCTGGATGCTTCCCGGGCGGTTACAACGGCTTCTAAGCTGTTGGGCTCCGACAAAGACCGGTACAAGCTGGAAGTGAATGAAGACTATGAAAAACTAAGGCAATACCACAAGGCCAAAGGTCAACGAGAGAAGCTTATTGCTTTAAAGGATGCGCAGAAAAACGTGCTTAAAATAGATTGGGCTCCAGATCAAATCACAGAACCTCAATCTATTGGAAATCAGGTGTTAGAGGATATCGATTTAAAAACATTGGTTCCATTTATTGATTGGACTCCCTTTTTCCAAACCTGGGAACTGGCAGGGAAATTCCCCAATATTTTGGAGGACAAAGTGGTAGGGACTGAGGCTAAAAAGCTTTATGATGACGCCCAAGCCATGCTAGAGCAAATTCTCTCCGAAAAGTGGTTAAAAGCCAAAGCTGTTTTTGGTATTTGGCCCAGCAATAGCCAGGGTGATGACGTAATCCTATATGCATCAGAAGAGCGAAACGAAGAGCTATGTCGCTTTCACCACATGCGCCAGCAAACAGAAAAAGTGGCGGGACAACCCAATTACTGTCTGGCCGATTTTGTTGCGCCAAAGGAGACTGGCTTGGGAGATTATTCCGGAGCTTTTGTGGTTTCTACAGGTTTTGGCAGTGAGGAAAAGGCCAATGCTTACAAGGAGGATCACGATGATTACAATGCCATATTAATAAAAGCCTTAGCGGATAGACTTGCAGAAGCCTGTGCTGAATGGCTGCATCGCGAGATTAGAACCAAGTATTGGGGCTATGCC
>JBMYJC010000231.1:0-268 GCA_049594055.1 Luteibaculum sp.
CCAAACTCGGTTTTGCAGCAACTTAAAGCCCAGCGATCATCGGGTTTGGCAGCAAAGTCGTACAGGGTATCAAACTTTTGCCCGTTGTAAATAAAGACCAAGCTATCTGTGTTGGAGATGTATTCAAAGCCTAAATTATTTACAAGCGTATCTTTTGTTGTACTGCGATAGATGGTTTCTTTTTTATGCAGGATTTTGGCAGTCTTCCCGTTAATAATCGTGTCTTCGGTTGCAACAATTTCAATGTAGCTCTGCAATTCACCTTTAC
>JBMYJC010000231.1:284-4050 GCA_049594055.1 Luteibaculum sp.
ATGCAAGGCCAAATCCGAATAAAATCAGGGTAAAAACAAAAAGAGCTCTCATGTTGTGAAATAATTACTTACACCAAATGTAGTTTTTAGTTTTATTGGGTCACAAATTGGAAAGGTGGATGGGTAAAAAATTCCATCAAATAGCATTTCTAAGCAAGCCTGGAGGAATAAGAATCAAAGTAGAAACTGGCAATGGGAAAAGCGGAATAGCCTGAAGTTAAAAGGCTTAAGCTGGAAGCGGAATTTTGGATTGGTGATAACCGATTAGAGCTGAAAGCAAACAGGGTCAAGCTGAAAAGTACCCACTGAAATCTCAGCTATGAAGGAATTGTAATCCAAGAAAATACTCATTGGTTTTTGCTTAAAAACTGGCATCACAGATACCTTTATCTTGTACCGCAGGATTTCAAATCCTGCGGAGCGAATGGGCTTTGAATAGCTGAGAGCAGAAAAATGACAGGGCGCTGCCCCTGCCATGGACACTATTACTGCATTGGCTATTAAGATTATGGGGCTAGGCCCCGCGGAAAGCCAAGAAAAAGTTTGAGGGTAAGGGAATTTAGGGCCGTAGGCCTTAAATCTGAATAGCTGCGCAAAATAGAAATGAAATAAGGGGCTTTTGCCCTGAAATGTATAGACTGACCGCTGTGAAGGATTTGCAATCCTTCACCCACAATTATTTGGATTTGTAATCCATGAAAATACTCACTGGTTTTAGCTTAAAAACTGGTATCAAACATGCCTACATTTTATACCGCAGGTTGTCAAATCCTGCGGAGCGGGTCATCCCCCTTTAATTCCCCCTTGATAAGGGGGATAAGATGCAGTATCGGCTAGAAAATCTGGGGTTACTTGTATTCCTCCATTTTGGGTAGCCTAGGAGGGCCTTGAATGATGAAAAGTTGATGTGATTTGAGTAGCTGAGAAGTTAAAAGCTAAAGAGCCAAGCTGAAAGCTTGAAGCTTGAAGGGAAGAAAGTTCGGAGTTCGGAGTTCGTAGCGAAATTGCATTCCAGACGAAACGAATTGTATTTGCAATGCTGACAATCCGAAGGATTCGTCAGTAGTGTAGATCTGGAATCTATTATCAGCAAGTAGATCCCAGATCATCCCGATGGCTATCGGGACTGGGATGCAATATCGGCTAGAAAATTTTGGGGCTACTTGAATTCCTCCCTTTTGGGGCGCTTAGGAAGGGCCTTGAAAGCTGAAAATTTGATTCGTACGGAGCAAAGAGAACTTCTACTCTGAACGAAGTGAAGAGTCTAAATCAGCTATTTGATGATTAGACCCATTATCTAGATTCCTCCCCTTTGGAAAGGTTTAGAGGTGCTTTTAATTACTTAATTGAGTCATTAATCTGAATCCATTCCTAACTCACCTTATCTAGTGATTATTTAGCCTCTCCAAAAAAAATATTTTGCACGCTTTTGATTGACGTATTCAAAATCCATTAACTTTGTATCTCAAAGTACTTTTTAATGGACGCAAAAGAACAGCTAAATGCCATAAGGGAGATTCGCAGCATGATGAATAAATCTACCCGTTTCCTCTCTCTAAGCGGGCTTTCGGGAGTTTTTGCTGGTATCTATGCCCTTGTCGCCTGCGGGGTGGCTTACAAGTATCTGGGCGCTGTGAAATACAGTGATTACAAAACAGAGGATCGCCAGTTTTTTATTCTTGTCGGATTGGTGACTTTGGTTTTAGCCTTACTTACGGCCTATTTCTTTACCCGCAAAAACGCCAAAAAAGACGGAGTTAAAATGTGGGATGAGAATGTAAAAGTAGGCTTGATCAATCTGGCCATTCCTCTGCTTTCTGGAGGAATTTTATCGCTGGCCCTGCTTTACAACGAGCTATTTGCTCTACTCGCTCCTTGCACCCTAATTTTTTATGGACTTGCCCTGGTGAGTGCCAGCAGAAATACCGTGCCCGTGGTTCGCCAGTTGGGACTGCTGGAAATTATTTTGGGTTTAATCAATGCCTTTTTTCTGGGTTACGGGATGATCTTTTGGTTGCTTGGATTTGGTGTCCTTCACATTGTTTACGGCATCATTATGCAGTACAAATACCAAAAGGCATGAAAAACATTGTACAACAGTTAAATAAGGCCTTTGAGAGCAGGATTAGGCTTGGCATTATGTCCATTTTAGTGGTGAATGAAAACGTGAGCTTTAATCGCCTAAAAGAGCTCCTGGAAATTAGTGATGGCAATCTCGCCAGCCACCTAAAAGGGCTGGAAAAGCTGGCATACATTGAAGTAGAAAAGAGCTTTGTAGACCGTAAACCTCATACTACCTATAATGTAAGTAAAGCCGGCCGACAGGCTTTTTCAGAACATCTGGACGCACTTGAACAACTCCTGAATAAGAACTAAAAAAATTTAAACCAATACTTTGTTTTTCAAAGTACTTTTTAAAAACCAAAAACACCATGAAACAATCCACACAAAAATTCATCTACTTAGCCCTTACAGCCGTTGCTGGGGCCAGTTTATTCTACGAGCAAAACCTGGGATTAAATGTCTTGCTCTTTACCTTAATTCAAGGCATTGGCCTTAGGGTTTGTTATCCGCATTACTCCGTAAAATACCTCCTGCAGCTAATGGCCTTCCCCCTTGCCTTGTCATCCTTCCTGCTATTCTACCCCCAGGTACTCAGCATGTTTGTGTGGATTATAGCCATATTCTTTATGTGGTGTAAGGCCGGACAAGCTTTGCGCTTTATCTTACTCCCCTTCCATGGATTGCTCTCGCAAATATTGAGCCCTGTTCACACACTTATCGACTTCTTATGGTTGGGGAAAAACAGCGGGGAAAAACCACTTAGCAAGGAATTGCTAGGTACCAAAACCAAGATTTTCGCCTTAAGCTTTGGCATAATAGCACTGTTTAGCGTGCTCTATATCTCCAGCAATGCACTCCTAAGTAAACTCATCGGTGAAATAGACCTGAGCTTTTTATCCTGGGGTTGGATCATTATTGCGGTCTTTATTTTTTGTTTTCTCTACGGACTGGTATTTTTTATGCCTAATCGCTGGATTGCCAGCTTTAACGACTGCTCTGCAAGCATCACAAAAACAGATGATGCAGAAAAAGAACACAGCATTTACCAAATAGGACTAATCACTATTGGGGTATTGGCCAGCCTTATCACCATAATTAACCTGGTGGACTTTTCGGTTTTAGCAACGCAGATTCTTCCGGAGGGACTCAGTTACTCAGATTACGTGCATCAAGGATTTTATACATTAATTTTTAGCATGATCCTGGCTGTGGTGCTCATTCTGTATGTTTTTAAGTCACAGGTAAACTTTCATCCTAAAGCAAAAAGACTCAAGCAAATTGCACAGTACTGGATTGCCCAAAATGTACTACTGGCTTTGATTACTGGGTACAAGAATTATTGGTATGTAGAGAACTATGGCCTCACCTATTTGCGAATAGCCGTCTTTTTTGCGCTAGCCTGTTGTTTGATTGCCCTTTTCCTGGCCACTAGAAAAATCAGCAATAATGAAAGTAATTGGTTGTATGTTAATCTCTTGGGCAAAAACACCCAGATTGCACTCTTTTGTTTGGCGCTTTTACCGAATGATTACATCATTACACATTACAACTTGGATTATGCCGCAAAAAAAGACCTGACTTACTTAAGTAGCCTGGATCATCCCGATGTACTTAAAATAAGAGCATATAATCTGGAAAACTATGGTAGACCCTGGGCTGACGGCACAGGCGTTCTGCAAAGAACCGTTAACAAATACAATAG
>JBMYJC010000232.1:0-4043 GCA_049594055.1 Luteibaculum sp.
CCCTGTTTTGCGGACTAGGATGTGTAGATAAAAACTCGGGGGTTCCTCCAGTTTGCTCCTCAGCAATTAGTTTGGCAAAAAACTCTGCTGCACCATCTGCTTGATAGTCCGTAGGACACATGTAGCGAACGCTGTATTCATCCGCTTCAGATTCATCATCGCGGCTAAATTTTAGTGCTAGCAAGTTGGCAGATATTTCGGCTAATAAGCCCGGATTATTTCCTAGAACAATGCTCAGCAAAGTGGAAATTCCGTATTGTTTGGTTAATTGGTTGGTGGAATGTCTTCTATCGGCATGGGCTATTTCATGACCTACTACACCGGCTAATTCATATTCAGAATCTAAATACTTAATAAGGCCCGTGTACACATATATATAACCGCCTGGCGTACAAAACGCGTTTAGGGTGTTATCATCCCGAATGATGGTGATCTTCCATTCAAAGCGATCGCGGTAGGTAACTGCCTGCGACTGAAGCAGTTTATCGCGCATGTTTTCCAAATAATCGTAGGCATCGCTGTATGTAGTTCGCGAGAGTACTGGGTATTCTCCAGGACTTGCCAAAATGGTGCTGTCCATCTGCTTACCAAAGGTTATATCGTCTTCTACACTAAAAATATTGAACCCGGTGCCACCGGCTCCATTTTCATCCTTACCGCAACCGGCTATTATTATTGCTGCAGTTAATGAGATCAACAAATACTTTTTCATGGGAAAGGAATTTGGCTCAAAGTAAAAAACTATTCGGGTAAAAAATCTTAATGCATGCAAAGAGAATTAGGATCATTTCGCTGGCTTTCCTAGAAGCAGAAACAAGCATTACCAATGGCCTAACTATTCACCTAAAAAAGCTGGTTTTTAGCGCGAAGCAAATAAGGCCCCCCAGCCCGGAAATTCTTTGCTAGGCCCAATAAATGGAAGCGATTCAAGTGCTCCCTTTACAAGTTCAGCGGTTTTATCCAGCTAAAAGCTGGAACGATAGTTTCGCGTAGCTTAAGCTAAGCTGAACAAGGGTTCTGTTCCACATTCATCTAGGTTTTGGGCTAAGCATAAAAGTGCCATAGCCCAAGCTATGAGCATTAAACAAAGTTTTTTCATGGTTATATGGGGTTTACGGTTACTTGTTTACATCTACATCAAACCTGCCGTAAAAGGAATTGATGGGGTTGGGGCAATAGGATTGGAACCTATTGGCATGGTAGGCAGAGTCTAGGCCAATAGTAAAATGGAAGGTACCCGAGTAAATACCCGCGCTGCTATCTAAACGGGTAAGCGTTACTCCACCATTAGCAAACTCGTAATCGCTGCCTTCAAACGGAGCACCAGTTAGGTATCTTGCGCATCGAGATTCTCCTTCTCTTTCGTAGCTAATAGCATAAGTAAAAAGCACCTCTTGCATAGGGTAGTAGCCCAATGCTAAAAAGGGGTGCACGGTGGTATCTTGGGGTGTGCCTGTGGTAATTACAATTTGGAATCCTACAAAAAATATTACCCCATCATCATCGTGCTTGCGGGCAGCAATATTTAGAAAGTAGCCATCAAAATCGGCTTCTAAAAAAGTATCCTCGTGCTCGCCTGTAGGAAAAAAGGCGTAGGGCATTTTTTCTTTGGTAATAAAGCCTAGGCTATGCGCGCCTGTGTCGGTTATGGGCGGCAGTTGGTCTATCGCTGCTTGTAACTCGGGGCTTATAGTGTCCCTCACTTCAGGAGTTGGGCTAGGATCGTTTGGTTTTTTGCAATTTAATGCCAGCAAGGGTAGGCAAAACAGGGTAAATAAAAAGTATCTTTTCATGGTGGATCTTTGGAATCCATTAACACTACTGAGGTTAAATTAAAACTATTTTTTAATTGGTTTGTAATTTACCCTGTGTTAAGAAATTGTTGCGCAAGCACACTTAAGTGGGCTTAAAGGTTAATTGGTTTATTATTCTTCCCTGCTATACCAAGCCAAGTTGAGTTTTCCCCAAGGCTCTAGATATGAATTTCTCCGAAATTCTTTTCGAAGTGGCCTAGTCCCAACCCTTCCTTAAATACCAATAAATAGTTGTAATCCCCACTATTAGACCCCAATACTTATTCCAAACGAAAGCCTACTTTTGCGAAAATTTTTAGCATGAGTACGGTACATATTTCCGTGATTGACAGACAAGGCGAAAAACACACATTTGAAGCTCCAACCGATATGGATCTCAACCTTATGGAGCTTTGCAAAGCCAACGATCTTCCCGTAAAAGGTACCTGTGGAGGAATGGCGCTATGTGCTTCCTGCCAATGTTATCTTATCTCGGATACCGATTTACCAGAACAAAGCGATGCCGAACTGGACATGCTAGACCAGGCGCTCTATGTTAAAAACAACAGCAGACTAGGTTGCCAAATAGCAATAACGGATGCAATTGACGGTTTGGTTGTAGAATTAGCTCCAGACGAAGAAGACTAAAAACCTATTGCTATTCTGCGGGTTTTAAAAGTATGATGGATGTAGTATTAACGGGTGGAACCGGCACAGTTGGCCGAGCACTCTGCAATGTGTTGTTGGAGGCAGGATATCGCGTTTGTATTGTTACACGCGGAAAAAGCCTAAAGGTGTCTGAGCAATTGGCTTATACCAATTGGGACTACCGCAAAAAACAAATAGATACCCGTTATTTTCCAGAAAATGACTTTGCTATAATCCATTTAGCAGGAGCTCCGGTGCTAGACTCATCTTGGGGTAAAAACTACCGCCAGGAAATAATCTCCAGTCGGGTAGAAACCCTTGATTTTTTGACCGATAGATTTAAAAACCGAGTAAGCCAGATTGTTTCTGCCTCCGGAGTTAACTACTATTTTGGGGCAGAGGATAAACAACGCATTTTTAAGGAAGATGACCCGGCAAACACAGATTTTTTCTTGGGCGAGGTCTGTGTTAAATGGGAGGAAGCTGCTTTCAAACATCAGGACAATATCCCGGTTTCTGTTTTGCGCACTGGTACAGTTTTAAGCAACAAGGGAGGTGCTTTTGCCATATTTAAAAAATTGGCGCGCTTTGGGCTGTTAATGCCAGTTGGCAGTGGAAAGCAATATGTTCCCTGGATACATGAGCGAGATTTAGCGGCTATGTATCTCCATGCGCTTAAAAATAAATTACGGGGAGCCTACAACGCAGTAGCCGATGAGCAGATTAGCCACAAAAACCTACTGAAAAAAATTAGCAGCGCGGTAGGAACCTGGACCTGGCCCGCTTTAACCCCCGATTTTGCAGTAAAAGCGCTTTTAGGGCAGCGAGCCAAACTTATCCTTAACGGAGCACAATTTTCTAATGAAAAGATTAAAAGCTCGGGGTTTCAATTTCAGTATGCTACAGCGAAAGAAGCCGTAATTAATCTGGTAGAGCGGAAGTAATTATCCGCATTTGGATCTTAGAATATCCAAAACTTCATCGGTCAGGTAAGCCGGGGTATAAATGGGAACCTCATCATAACTCCCCTCTTTGCGCACGGTAACGTAGCGCTGTGGAGTTCCCGTAAACAATTCCAGCCACCAGGAGATTTTTACTTCGCGTACTTCGGCAATTTCTGGATAATTTATTCCATGCCACACCTTTCCAAAAGGGCTCTTCCACCGGAAGCCCTCATCTGTTAATCGATACTTGTAAAAAGGCAGGATTATAATTTGTCCTGGCAAGAAAAAGAAGAGCGCAAAAAACAGCACATAGCGATAGGCAAATAAGATCCCGAATAAGGTACTGAGGACCAGAAAAGCCACAAAATAAAATAGCGATCGGTTGGATATGCCTCCTCTAAACTCCACGCTTAACTCACCCTTTCTGCCAGAAATCCGGCCAGCTCTTCAAACTGGTTTTTAAATTGCTCTTGCATGGAAGTATCGCTCAAAGCATCTAAGGCTCTGTGGTAATAACTCAACATCAACTCGTGGGCTGCCTTTTGAGCTCCGGTATCTGCAAAAATCTTTTTCACCGCCTCTATTTTCTCCTCCGCTTTTGGGCTGTCTTTTTGCTGAAACCAGCTAAGCAATTCCTTGCGCTGTGCATCATTGGCAA
>JBMYJC010000233.1:0-4025 GCA_049594055.1 Luteibaculum sp.
AAAATCACCAGGGTTGTTGGGGCCTAATTGAACCGAGGTGTTTGGACATACAAACAAATAGGGCAATTGGGGTGGAATAAAAGGTTTAACATTTACCGTACTAATGCGATCGCAATTGGGGAAACTGGTTTTGAGGTAATAGGTTTTAGGCTGAACCGGACGAACCGTTAAAAAAGAATCCAGGGACAACACCGGAGTGAAACTTGGATTATCTGACCAAACAAAAGAATCTGCAAATCCATTGGCGTTCCCCCTCAAGCTTACGCTGTTTCCTGCCTGACAAATTACAAGATCCTGATCTGGTAGGCTGTCTTCTATCCAAAGGAATCGCGTGAAGGCAACATCGCTGCAGGGCCCATTTTTTACTTCTAAATAAAATATGCTGTCGCGCTCAGATAAGGAAACTGTTATGGAGCTGGTGTTCGCAATTACATTGGTAAAACCGGGATCTGTAGCCCATCGGTATGTAGTTCCGGTAGGGAAGGCTTCGGACTGGATTTGGAAATTGCCAGCTTCGCAAATGAAAAGTGTATCTGGAATGTTTGCCTTAAGCGTAGAAATTACGATGGAGGTCGTGTCCTCGCATCCATCTTCAATAAGTTTTGCATAAAAGCGCTGGACTCCATTTGGGGTGACATCCACCATATCGCTTGAGGGCGTTTTAAGCGTATCCGAGAAATCAGCTTTTGTGCTCCACACATATTCTGCACCTGCATTTCCTCCACTAGCAGTTAAGCTAACAATATTACCACAGCTAATTAAGCTGGAAGCCGAGACGTTTAATTGTGGGTTTTTGATGTCCACTGTTTTGCTGAGGCCAATTGCGCAACTTCCTTTACTAACCTGTGCGCTTATTACTTCGCTTCCAGCATTAATAAAGCTATAGCGGTTTGGGTTTTTATTTGCCGCATCTATTCTGGCACCATTGTTAATGCTCCAGGAAATAGCACTGCTTGCCGCATCAGGGCCGGAAAGGGTGTAGGTAACGGTGTCTCCAGCACAAATTTCATCGGGTCCATCAAGAGTTACATTGATGGCGTTATTTACAACAACCGTTGTACTTAGCGGGAAAGAACATCCTCCAACTACCACATTAACGTTAACGGTTTTTTGCCCAAGGCTTGCAAAATTGTAGGTTGCAGAATTTCCATTCTCCCCAACCTTATTGGCGGCATCCCATTGGTACTGGTAATTGACTCCAGGATTTCCACCAGATACGCTAAGTACAACATCCTGGCCTGCACAGGCTGTGGCATTGTTAATAGAAAAGGGAGAAACCACCTCTACCTTTATGTTATCTATTTCAAGCTCCTCGCTGTTGTTTTTGTTACCGGTTATTATCTTAAACTGGATGGTATTTGCCTGAATGAATTCTTCGCTGGCTAACACAAAGGTCCTTTTGTCAAAGTCACAAATCTTTCCCTCACTACAAATGTTTACAAATGACCCTCCATTTATGCTAATCTGAGTGGTTACAGGGTCTTCAAAATTATCGCAAACGCCTGTACAGGGTTCAAATCCATCCGAACCAACAGATCGGTACTCTAAAGAAAAGCGATGCAAAGGAGCCCCAGAAACATCAATAAGTTCAGAGATGATTTCGTTGTCAGAGAAACCGCCATTTCCACAGCAGGTAAGTCCTTCAATGTCATTCACCAGAAAGGTTCCATTATTGCGTGTTCCCCAGTGGTCGCTGCCCACCCAAACCTTGTTTTGAATACTTCCTCCGCCATCGCAATCGCGGGCATTACTCGTCCAATCCGCAGCTGGATTTGTGGTGTTGTCATTTTTGCCTTCGGTAGTTTTAGAAACGGGGTATCCACTAAAGTCTTCTTCCCATATTACCTGTGCCCAGCAATAGTTAGCAAGGAAGAGAGCAATTGCCAGAAAGTTAAGTCGCAAAAGTCGTAGGACCATGGAAGCCGGTAGTGGAGAGCAAAGGTAAAAATGTGGCGTTACGCCCTTATTAATTTTATCGCAGTAGAGTTACGTTCCCTTGCATGTAAAAACGTTCATTATTCACGCAAAAGCCTTCAACGTAATACACATAAACGGCAGGGTTTAGCGCCTTTCCTTTAAAGGTGCCGTCCCAACCAATTTCCTGATTGGTGGTTTCAAAAACCAATTGACCCCATCTATCATAAACCCTGAACAATACATCCCTAATGAATGCACCGCGCACTTTTAGTAGGTCATTTTCATTATCGCCATTTGGAGAAAATGCGTTTGGGACAAATAAATCTGGTGGACCACAGATTTGGCTGTCGTAAAATCCTTGAAGCCGGAAAGTATCAGACTTCGTACAGAGGAAGTCGGTGGTTTTTAAAACCACAAATTCAAGGGTGTCATTGGCCGTATAAGTTTGCACATCAGCTTGCGGCTGCCCTTCTTTCCCAGGTGGTTCCCAAATATGTGTGTATTTGGAGCTGGGGCGATTATTTTCCAACCTAAAGTCTTTACCCATCACCACAGGCTTATCCAACAGATTTATTTCCGGCTCATAGCTGTACAGGGTTGAAGGTGAGATGTATAACTCACTGGATTTTTTACAAATGGAGTTGTAGTAAAAAGTTACCCGAATATTGGTTGGACCGGTGGGTTTCGCCCAGATCTCATTTCCATCGGCTGGAAAGCGATTCATGATCTCTGTGGGTTCCCAGGTGATGGATTGTGGCGCAATTCCAACTGGGTTATTGACTTGCAGCCTCACGCTGTCACCGGTGCAAAAATCATTACTTGCTATGATAGGAGGAGCGGGATTTGCTTGCACTAAAGTGATATCTTTCTCAAATACACATCCACTATCTGTAGTACAGCGCAGGTAAATGGTCGCTGCCGGATCCTGCAACATATAATCTATGCTAGACTCCCTAACATCCATAGTGAGTAAAGGGAAATAGCTTGGGTTTTTACTCCACTCGTAGGATTGAATGGACGCCCCGTTGCTAATGGCTTGCAAGTTGATCGGGGTACTTAAGTTGCAAATAACATAAGGATTAGGATACAATAAAACATCTCCCACATAGTCTACTCCAACCTCCTGTATCAGTTGGGTCTGACATCCAGCTATTGAATAATCCAGGTAAAAAACCGTGGTTGTATCGGGCGATACTTTTGGGTCTGCTATGCTTAGTTCCTGAGGCCTTATGTATGGCGAATTCTGCCAGCCGAATTGGTAGTTGGGATAAAGGTTCACATTGTTGGGGCCTATTTTAACCGAGTCTCCCGGACATATGTAACGCGGTTGTAACATGGGAATTTCAAATGGGCTAACCTCTATCGAATCTACAAACTCGCAGTACTCGGTTTCTATTTTAAGGTAGTATGTGGTAAGCGTATCTGGCCTTACCGAGATAGCGGAATCTATTTTTAGAATGTTGGCAAAATCGCGGTCTTCTGACCAAATAAATTGCTGTGCAAAGCCCTGCGATTGTGCTGTTATAATCTTTGAATTCCCAGGTGTACAAATAAATTGGATATCGTTTGGGAGTTCATTGCGCAGAACAAAAAGCGTAACGGAGTCTACATAAGTACAACCCGTTGAGGTTTTTACTTGTAGGTAATACGTTGTGGTGCTATCAGGTTTTACAGAGAAATTCTGGCTTGTGCTTAAAACCGGGTTACTACTAAAATTGCTCAGCGTATCCCATAGTACACTTGTTACAATTCCTCCGCTTAACGAGGTTAAAACCGTTGCTACAGAAGTGTCGCAAATTAGGCTATCAGAAAACAAGCCACTATCAAAACGGCGGATCAAAACAGAATCTACGTAATCGCAACCCGCACCATATCCTTTAAAATAGTAATAGGTATCGGCTTGCGGTAAAACAACAATGGAAGAATCTGGAAGCGTGTTAAGCGTATCAGTAAAATCCCGATTGGAACTCCAAATCATGGGGGATAATAGCCCCTTTGAGTCGGGTCTTATGGTGATGTTTTGATCGGGATCGCAAATAAGGAAATCCCTAAAAGGTAGGGGATCTACTACAATCAGTTCCAGAGAGGAATCCTCAACGCAAAAACCG
>JBMYJC010000234.1:0-4024 GCA_049594055.1 Luteibaculum sp.
TCTCAGTAATTTGCTTGGAGTCGAAATCTACTTCCGCTAAGCCACTCTTGTCATCGGGATTAAAGGATACAGCAGCATTATTTACTCCATCCAAATTTTTTAGACTCTTTTTTATTAATCCGCCACACATTATTTCGCAAGCCATTCCTTTTACGGCAAGCTTTGCTTTACTGGTAGCTTCATCTCCGTGTACGTAGCTGTATTTCACTTCCACGTCTTGCGCGGTGTTGTGATCTCCCTGGCTACTGCTGCAACCAAAAATTAGGGCGCTGAGGAAGATGCTTACAAATACTTTCATTCTGATGATTTTACACAAAATTAAAAATAATATTTGCGAGGCCTTTAGGCTTAACAAAATTTACTGTGAAGAGTTACGGCTGGATTATTTCTAGATTGGGACTGCTGGCGCTTATTTGGGGTAGCTCTTTTATCCTGATGAAACGAGGTCTCTTTAACGAGGCTGGAGAAGCCATTTTTAGTGGCTTTGAGGTGGGCTTCTTGCGTATTTGTTTCGCGGGTATGGCACTAGCGCCCTTTGCGGTAAAGGGTTTAAAAAATGTGCAGCGGAAAGAGTGGTTCCCCCTTATAATTGCCGGGGTTGTTGGAAATGGTATGCCAGCTATTCTTTTTGCCACGGCCCAAACCCAAATAAATAGCTCTTTAGCCGGAGTACTCAATTCCCTAACTCCCTTTTTCACTTTAATTCTCGGAGTGGCAATTTTTGGGGTAAGCGCAGGCTTAAAAAAATATTTAGGAGTAATTCTTGGGCTGGTGGGAGCCTGTGGACTCATTCTTTCCCAATCCAACTTTCAATTCGATATCTCATCGGTGGGTGGTTACAGTTTGTTGGTTGTTCTAGCCTGTGTTGGGTACGCAACAAGTGTAAATGTGATAAAAACTTACCTGCAAAACTTAAGGCCTCTGTACATTACGAGTATTAGCTTTTTGCTGATGCTCCCTTTTTTCATAATAGCCGCCATTTTCAGTGATATACCCCAAGTTATTCTTGCAAACCCCGATGCAGGTCCGGCATTGGGGTATATTGCTGTTTTGGGAGTAATTGGAACGGCAATGGCGGTGGTGATCTTTAACCATGTAATTCGCGAAACCTCTGCTTTAACAGCTTCTTCGGTTACCTACCTTATTCCAATTGTAGCAGTAGCTTGGGGGATTATAGACGGTGAGAAGTTCTCCTGGATGGATCTTTTGTTTGCCGCAATAATTATTTCAGGTGTTTATTTAGTGCGCACAAAAAAAACTTGAGTGAATTAATTATTTATCTATCTTTGCCCTCCCTTAAATAAAGGAAGAAATGTACGCAATTGTTGATATTGCTGGACAGCAGCTGAAAGTAGAGAAAGATCAAGAACTATTTGTTCACCGCTTAGAAGGAAGCGAAGGAGACAAATTAAGTTTCGATCAAGTGATGTTGGTAGATGAAAACGGGAAAACCACGGTTGGATCTCCAAGTATTGATGGTGCTTCTGTAAACGCAGAGATCATTAACCACTTGAAGGGTGACAAGGTTATCGTTTTCAGAAAAAAGAGACGTAAAGGCTTTGTGAAGAAAAATGGTCATCGCCAAGCTTTAAGTCAGATTAAAATCACAGGAATTAACCTAAAATAGTTTTAAGAAATGGCTCACAAAAAAGGTGTCGGTAGTTCGAAGAACGGTAGAGAGTCGGAAAGTAAACGACTTGGGGTAAAAATATTTGGTGGCCAGTTTGCCAAAGCAGGAAACATTATTGTTCGCCAGCGCGGTACTCAACACCATCCAGGAGAAAATGTGGGTATTGGTAAAGATCACACCCTTTTTGCTCTTGAAAATGGTACTGTAGAATTCAGAAAAACTAAAAACAGCAAGTCTGTTGTTTCTGTACAACCTGCGGCAAACTAAACACAAACAACTTTTTCATTATTAAAAAGCTCCACTATTTTCGTGGAGTTTTTTTTTGCGATAATTTTTCCGGTCTACGGTTATGTTAGAAATCCACAGAATTAGAGAAAGTAAGGAAGAAGTGCTCGTTGCACTAAAGAAAAGAGGTTTAAAGGAGGCTGAAATTTGGATTGACAATGCCCTGAAAGCTGATGATGCCAGAAAGCTTTCCCAAACCAAATGCAATGAGATTCAAGCACAAATAAATAGTCTCTCAAAACAAATTGGTGATCTATTTAAAACCGGTAAACAGCAAGAGGCAGAAACGGCTAAAACCGAAGTCTCTGTGCTAAAAGCTGAGCTTTCGAATTTTAAAACTCAGCTAGACCAGGCAGAAGCCGAACTTCAAAAAAATTTACTGCTACTTCCTAACGCACCCATGGCAGAGGTGCCTGCAGGAATTTCTGAAGACGACAATGAAGTGGTTTACGAATCTCCGGATTTTAAAAAACCCAGCGGTTCTAAGAAGCCCCATTGGGAATTGGCTGCTAAATACAAACTAATTGACTTTGAATTAGGAGTAAAAGTAACTGGGGCTGGTTTTCCCTTTTACATTGGGAAAGGCGCAAAACTACAACGTGCGCTCATCAATTATTTTCTTCTGGAGGCAGAAAAATCCGGATACCAGGAAATAATTCCACCACATGTAGTAAATGAAGATTCTGGTTTTGGCACAGGGCAATTACCCGATAAAGACGGTCAAATGTATTTTATTGGTGAGGACAAACTATACCTCATCCCAACGGCCGAAGTTCCCTTAACCAATATCTATCGAGATACGATTATCAAGGATGCAGCCGAGCTTCCCATTAAAATATGTGGTTACACCCCCTGTTTTAGGAGGGAGGCCGGATCATATGGCAAGGATGTGCGGGGCTTAAATCGACTGCACCAGTTTGATAAAGTAGAGATTGTACGTATTGAAAAACCCGAAAACTCCATGCAGGCCTTGGAAGACATGAAAAACCATGTCGCCAAATTGCTGGAAAAGCTGGGGCTGAAATACAGAATTTTAAGGTTGTGTGGCGGTGATTTAGGATTTACCAGCGCAATAACCTACGATTTCGAAGTTTACTCGGCCGCTCAGGAGCGTTGGTTGGAAGTTAGCTCGGTTTCCAACTTTGAAAACTTCCAGGCTAATCGATTAAAACTTAGATTTAAGGACGCGGAAGGCAATAAACAATTGCTCCATACGCTTAACGGAAGTGCACTGGCGCTACCGCGCGTTTTGGCCGCACTTTTAGAAAATTATCAAACAGAAAATGGGATTGACATTCCAAGCGTACTCCATCCTTTCTTGTCTTTCCAAAAGATTTAGAAAGCATATAAAATTCCCCGCCCTGCTTTTGCTGATTGCAGGTGTTTTGGCCCTTAGTGGTTGCCAAGATCCTCGTTATGATAAATCCAGCCAAAAGGTTCAGAGTTACAGGCAAGAATTAAACCGTGCCCGGGAAGAATTCGAGAAGATTGACACGGTAGAGCTCAATGATGTAGCCGATATTGTAGTGGAAGCTGTTGACTCTCTTGAGAAGATAGCCGTAGAGAAAAAATGGATTCTGGAAAAAGAGGAAGCGGAATATTTTACCAACTACAAATCGCTTGTTAGACCGGCCCGACAGCTTTCTGAAAAGGCTCAGATCTTAAAAAGTGACATGTTGTACTCTGAAAAGCAGCTGGCCACCCTTTTAACCGATATTGAAAACCAGGCATTACCAATTGATTCGGTAATGCGCTATGTTGAACTGGAAGCTAAAGCGGTTGAAACCATAGCGAAATCGACAAGAAATATGGTGGAAGGTAATCAGGTTCTCATGGCCCGTTTCGAACTTCTACATCCACAATTTAGTTACTACGTTAATCGTATAGAAAAACGGAAGTAGCCCCCAATATGCGTCTCCTATTAGTTGTATTCTTAAGCACGTTAATTTCTTTTGCCAACGCCCAGCAAAGCGATAGGGAGTTCGCAGAGTACTATTATCAAAACAAGGAATTTGATAAAGCCGAACTGTATTTCTCCAAGTTATATCAGGAACAGCCCTCTACTTACTATTACAACCGCCTTCTAACCTGCTACCAACAAATGGAGGC
>JBMYJC010000235.1:0-4015 GCA_049594055.1 Luteibaculum sp.
TATACCAATTACAGCACTTAGCCCACCCTATCATCACCTAGAGAGTCAACTCTATAAATATTTAAACTAAGTTGTATTTTTACCCAAAATAAATGCCTTATGAAATTCAGAATCCCATCCGTAATCATGGCGCTATTCTTCCTTTTAGGAGAATTAGCCAGCCAGCAAAATTTCCATGCTGTTTCCTTAAACATTCATGGCGACATACCCAATCAAATCTTTCAATTTCAGAACGTCCAATACCTATGTTCCAAAGGAGGAGTTTGGCGCTTTAACCAGAGCAACTCCGCATGGGAGCAATTTAACCAGGGTATATCTGGAGAAAGCGGTCTTTTAAATGCTGCTACCAAATCTTTTTTTGTTTGGAATAACAAGTTGAACATCTTAAAAGAAGATGGACAGATAATGCAGCTTAAAGATGGGAGGTGGACTCAAATCCTTCATGGTAAAAATTTCGATGCCGTATATCCAGTAAATAGCAAACTCTATGGCTTTGTAGGTTCGAGTACCAATTTCGAAACCGGAGATCTTCGCTACGATTTAAAAGTTTTTGAAAGCGGCAGCGCTGAGGGTGAAAACATTAACATCAGTTATTTTGAATCGCAGGCAATGGAAGCCCCTTTTGCCACTTATGAAGGAAATAAAATATTGGTTAGCGATGGAAATAATTTGCATATCGTAGAAGGAAATACGAAAACCTTTTTCTCTTATTATGAAGGCCACAAGGGAGTGTACACCCTTTCCAAAGATGATATTTGGGTGTGGAATAACGATGCCGACTGGTACAACAAGCAGAGTCATTTACTAAAGTATACCAATGGCTTCTGGGAGGCTTACAACTTTGTTTCTGGCACATACAATGATGTATTCCATGTAACAAAAACCAATGAAGGCATCAGTGTAAGTTTGTTAGAAATTGGGTTTGGATATGCTTATGACTACAGAGGTTACCGAGCTTATTCTATAGAATACGATTACCAAGACACGCTCTTAAACCCAAATAACAAAAGGATTCAAAACTACTTGGTTATGGATCGCAGTTCCTTAGATAGAGTTGGATTAGGTGGAATTAAAGTAGGATCGAATTATTGGCTGGCGATGAATGGCGGAGCCGTTATGGTTAATGATTACCACTTTTTGGTACCTCAACCCCTAACCGACATATATTACAAAGATGGTTTCCACGGTCTAGAACTAATTTCGGCTCAATCAAGAGCAAACCGCCTGGTTGGCTTAAAGAAGGATTATTTGAAACCAGACCGCAACTACTTATACTCGCTTTCAAATTCAAGTAGCAGCTTTAAATACAGTGAGGAAAACGTTGAAACGATTCGCTACTTCGAGAATTTTGAAATCTACTTTCATGGTTGGTATGATCATTTTACACTTATCGATCAATACGAAAACCATAGAGAATTAAGGGAATTCTGGTTGGACCCTGATTTTGACCCTAAGGAAAGTTTTTTCTCTACGACTTCAGATTTAGCTGTTTACCAGCCACGCCCCGAACGTGGTTTATACTATGATGAACTTAACTACCTGCACGTTATCAATGAATACGGCTTCCAATCTTCATATTTAATGCCTGGCGATACAGGTAAAGCACTGGCAATAAAAGGAAATCCAAAGGAGTTGTGGTTGTTATCGGAAATTAGAAAAGATCAGGAGGGCAAGTTTTCTCCAAGTAGTCAAAACTTTCTCTGGGTTCGCCAAGATAACTCAGCATGGAAGAAAGTAGATTTTAATGATCAAGCTCCTTCAGGTTATTCCCGTCATGTAATTTCCTTTAATCCATGGAAAAATGACAGCTACATTGCCACAGTTCGAGAATACTTAACCAACTCACCCAGTTCTGGTCGTTTCCTTTATTACATCTACAATAGAAATACCAGGCAATTGAGCTTTAAAAGCGACAGTCAAGGCCCCGAGGAGTTCATCAAATTTGGACAAGGGTATATGGGTATCAAGGATGGAAAAGCATGGTACAGTTCGGATGATAACCTGAGCTGGGAAATGATAAGCTTTAATGGAATTCCTGAAGGTGCTGAGATTGCCTCCATTGTACCCAGCGACAACGGATCCTACATTATTGCCACTAAAGGAAACGGAGTTTACAGAAGCAATGGCCTTACTTCGGGGATCAATGAATTCACCGGAAGCGAGATGCTTAATGTTTACCCCAACCCGGCTTCTTCCACGCTCCAATTTCACCTAACAAATCCAATTCAAAAGGCTCAAATTTTTGATAATCAAGGAAGAGTCATAGAGGCCGATTTGAAACCTTTAAACGCATTGGAATACCAATTAAATGTATCCCAATTAGGTAACGGCATTTACCATTTGAAAGTGCTTGATGTTAATGGGATTTCATCCACCGCTAAGGTGAGCGTAGTTCATTAAGAAAGATTTGCAGTTATTAGAGAGGGATCCATAGCCAATGCTATCGATCCCTTTTCTTTTTGTGAGTAGTTTTTTAGCGTTTTGCACAAAGCATTCAAACTAAATCCATAAGTTTGAAAAGAGACCAAAATTTAAATGCCATGATCCTAAGAGCTTTAAAATCTTGTTTTTTTATTCTGATCTCAACGCTGCATTTGCATGCCCTTCCCGCATCTCAAACAAGTAGTGCCGCAGAACACTTACTTGCCGTGAACGCAAATTGGAATCTACAGTTTGGTGCTTTTTACTCCCCTGATATTTCTTTTAGCACGGATGTGGAACGCATTAAATTTCACCTCTCCGAGGTGATTACCAGGCTAAAGGCAAAAAAAGGATTACCCTTTGATAATAGCGCACTGAAAAACAGAAGCAAACTGCTGTTGGAATTAGAGCACTACGCGGCTATTGGACAATTTCCAACCAACAATAAACTACCTTTTAGAAACCCAGTTTTTATTGATGATTATGGTGTGCATTGCGCGGTAGGCTACTTGATTTTAGCCTCTGGAAACGGAGATCTCGCCCAAGAAATTAACGCCTTTAATCAATTGGATTATATCCAGGATATTAACAATCCACAACTGGATGAATGGGCGGAATCACACGGCTTCTTAAAAGAAGAATTGGCGCTAATTCAACCCGGCTACACTTACTCCGAACCCGTGCAACCCATTGGGAAAGGAGTGAACGATAAAATTGAGGGCCTTTTGGTTCAATCGGTACCTGGAAGCAACGACTATAAAACCCTTTTCTGGGGGAAGTATACCGAACTAAATGGCCAAGCCTGCAAAAACATTGGAGAATTCTATAATGGTGGTATCCAGTGTTTTGGTAATGGCCTGGAAGGAAAAATAAACGATGTTAGGATCCTCTCGGGTAACAACATTATGTTGACTGGAAGTTTCCCCAAGGATGGCAAAACATACCCGCTGGCCTACTACCGAAATTTTAAATGGAATTACATGGATATTCCCAATGCAAGTGGAAAGGAAGCTACAGTAGTTAGCGCAGAAGGATTTTTTCCAAGCCTAAATATGATTGTAGCGGTGTACGATGAAAGCAAAAATGAGAGCGAATTCTGGGAGTACAATTACAGCGATGAGATCTGGAAGCACACCGCCTCAGTTAACGGGGTTGTAAGAACAGCGGATAATGAATCTCAAAGCTTTTTTGGTGGCTATTTTACCGAATTGCGTACTTACGATGAAACAGGGAATGAGAATATCATCCCCTGTACCAACTTGGTAGGCAAGTACTACAAATCAGCTTGGTACAACCCTAATCTTGGCCAGCTTCCAGATTCTGTTCTGGATATAAAATATATCCGCTCTACGCTGTACATAGCAGGTTCTTGCAAAGGGGAAGGTGGTACGGGAGTTTGCCTCTCTCGCTACTTTAATGGCGTTAACCAACCTTTGATTTTACACTATCAGTTAGCATTTGGAGATACCAATGAATACTTTATAAAAAGCATAGCGCCCGGAACAAACCAAAGCAAAATAATGTTCGCAGGAAACTTTCATGTGGGAGACGGAATGTACTACGGTAAACACCTGGGCGAATTTTCCCTGTTGGA
>JBMYJC010000236.1:0-4001 GCA_049594055.1 Luteibaculum sp.
GCCATCAGGCTTTTTTGCATTAGACAAAATGAAATTTCGCAAGTTATCTAAGGAAGCTGCTTCAGGCTCAAAACCTTCGGGGTAAAGAATTTCTACAGTCAAACTTTTGTAACGAGAGTCGCTGAGTATATCAGCGGCAAGGGTTCCCGCTCCTTTATCGGTTGCCGTTTGGCCGTTTTTATTATCATCCTTACAAGAAATAAGTATGGCTAAAGCCAGGAAAAATGCTATTTTCTTCAAAATCATTATTTTAAGAGAAACCGAAAAATAAGAGATATGCACTTCAGTCACAACGAATTAGTATTAATTTACAATGAGAAAGAGCCGAGGGACAAAAAAACCTTGGCTTACGCCACTACAATTGCTCCTAGGGTAAATAAACAGGAACTGTCTTCTGTAAGAATTTCTTCCACCCTTTTTGAAAAAGCTTTAAACCAGCTAGGCGTTCCGGCAAAAGCAGTGCTTAACAAGGCCCATGCAGAGTACCAGGAGTCATTAAGAGGTAGAAAATTAAGCAATGAGGAATGGTTTCATTTGATTCTAAACAAGCCAGAGTTGTTAAAAGCACCCATAGCCATGTACAAGGGTAAGGCGGTAATATGCAACTCGGAGACCGATATATTCCGATTAAACGCCCGAGGCTAAAACACTTTGTTATTTTTGCGGCCTCAAAAGTCGCAACCCATGGGAAAGTACAACAAGGAAATAAGGTTAACTATATCGGTATTACTAACGGTTTGGGCGGTTGCCCAATTTGCAGAGGGGAATATTGGTTATGGCATTTTAATCCTTTTGCTCACTGGTTTGGTTATCCTTTCCATTTTTAAAAACGAATACATTCTTCTCTCCTTTTACCATTTGCGTAAAAATAACATGGAAAAGGCTGCTGCTGCCCTCAATAACATCAAGCATCCCGAAAAACTAGTTAAAGGACAAGAAGCCTATTATTATTTCCTTCAAGGTTTGCTTCACTCGCAATCTAAGGGCTTAGGGAAAGCAGAAAAATATTTTGTAAAAGCCTTAAATCGTGGTTTGCGAATGAAACACGATCAAGCAATGGCCAAATTGAACCTGGCAGGCATTTATGCGTCTAAAAGAAGGAAAAGAGAGGCCACCAATTGGGTCGCATTTAAGAAGACCCCCACATGCAGATTTCTGAAAAAACCCTTGAAGAACTTGAGTTTGGCCTAATAAGAAAGCTGTTAGCAGAAAACTGTAATTACCAAAGAGCTCATGAAAAGGCCCAGAAGCTCCTGCCGTTTAAGAGTAAAAGAGTCCACCAAGCTGAGCTGGAAAAACTCAACGAGCTATTCCTGGGTATAAAAAGCGGTGACCACCTTCCCTCCTTTTACGCTGGCGAGATAAACACTGGCCTGGAGCAGTTAAAAATTCCGGATTACCAGGTAAGCCTGGAACATTTCATCACTTTTAGAGATACTGCCCAGTGTTTTAAGGATATCCAAAGCTTTTTTGCGAAAAGGGAAGAACGCTATCCTAAACTAAAAGAACATTTCCAAAATCTCACCTACGAAACTTTTATAGTAAGCTCCATAGAGCGAATTGTTGATCTTGACGGTGGGATTAAATCTTCAGCCAGTGAAAAGCTTTCGGACATTAGGCAAAGTCTGGAAGGGAAAAAACAGGAGCTTCAGCGCCTTTTCCAACTGGCATTAAATAAGCATTTACAACAGAGTTTTTTAGCAGAAACCCGTGAAAGCTTCATGGAAGGAAGACGGGTTCTAAGCGTGCTCTCCGAGAATAAAAGAAATGTAAAAGGCCGGATTTTAGGACTGTCTAATACCGGGCGTGTTACCTATGTGGAACCCGAGGAAACCATAGAATGTAGCAACGATATTGTTTACCTGGAGAACGAGGAGCAAAATGAGATTGCGAGAATTCTTTTTAAGCTAAGCGCAGAAATTAGGCCTTATGCTGAAGACCTTAGGCAGTACCATGAGTATCTGTGTTGGCTAGATCTTTTGAGGGCCAAACTAAAATTAGGAGACTTATTTGCGGCGGTTATTCCACAGGTAAAATACCAGGCAGAACTTATTAAGCTCAACAAAGCATTCCATCCTGTGCTCTTGTATAAAGCGAAGAGTAAAAAAGAAGTAGTACCACAGAGCTTGCATCTGGATAGAAATGCGAGGTTTTTAGTGATCTCTGGACCCAATGCAGGAGGGAAAAGTATCTCCTTAAAAACCATTGGTCTACTACAATGCATGGTGCAAGCAGCTTTACCTGTTCCCGTTGAAGAAAGCAGTGAATTTGGATGGTTTAAACAGCTATTCTCGGATATTGGCGATAACCAAAGCATTGATAATGAACTGAGTACGTACAGCTACCGCTTAAAACAAATGCGTCATTTTTTGGAATCTTCCAATGCATCCACGTTGGTATTGATTGATGAATTTGGATCTGGTAGTGACCCAGAACTGGGTGGTGCTCTGGCAGAAGCTTGTATGGAGGAGTTATACCGCAGCAATTGTTTTGCGGTACTCACCACACACTACGGAAATATTAAAGTACTGGTTGATCGATTGGAAGCCGCACAGAATGCCTCCATGCTCTTTGATGCTGAAAAGCTGTCACCTACCTACAACCTTGTTGTAGGCCATGCGGGTTCCTCTTTCACTTTTGAGGTGGCCGAAAAAATGGGTTTTAGAAAGGCCCTGCTCAACAAGGCGAGACATAACACAAACCTCAAAAAGGTAAATCTGGATAAAAGCCTTGCCAATGCGCAACAGCACGAGAGTGAATTAAAGGCGCTTCGCAACTCATACCGGGAAGCACAGCAAATGCATAAGGATGCCAGAGAAGCGCTTGAAAGTCGCTCTCAATACTACGAGGAGCAATTTAAGCGCCTACAGGAGCAATTGCAGCGGAATGAAAAATATGTGCAATGGGGAAGAAAATTTGCCGCATTTATTGAGAGCATGCCCGGTAATAAAAAACTGGATTCCTGGTTAAATAACATTAAGCAATACGCTGTAAAAGAGCAAGTTAAAATAGAGGGTTTAAAACAAAAGGACATACCAAAACCTCAGGCAAAGCGAACTAAAAAAGATCCTATTAGCAACCAAAAAAAGCTTGATAAAGAGCCTAAAAAAGCCTTGGACCAATCTTTGCTTCAAAAGGCGAAAGCTCAGGCACCCAAAACGATAAAAACAGAAAAGCCCGTTAAAGTGGGCTCTACCGTGAGTATTCTAGGCAGTGCCACCAAGGGAAAAGTCATAGAGATAAAAAAGGGAAATGCCCTCGTAGAAATCAGCGGATTTAAATCTCAAGTAAAATTGGAAAACCTGAAAGCGGTTTAAGCCCTAGCTAGTTGAGTAGATCTCCCTCTCCAAAATTGAAGTAACCGTTAATTATATCGTTAAACTGAAAACCCACTCCAGCAACGAGTTTGGCATCTAGTTGCGAGAATTGCGCGAGGCCGTGCAACAGGAATTCCATAAATACAAAACGGTAGTCATTCCCTTTTAAATCGGGGATTTGTTTTAAAACGGCTTGTTCTAATCCACTAACTGCTAACAGCTTCTTTTTATACTCCTTGTCACCATCGCTGTGCATTACTTCCAACCCCTTTGGGTTCTCTGCAAACCAGTTTAAGATCTCACCATAAGCGCTGTCTTCTACCCCTTCTTTCTTCAGCTTTTTCTTTTTTTCCAGATTCTTAAAATACTTTGCAGATAGTGTTCTTATTGAGGATCCAATAAGTGCACGAGCCACATTTACAGAACCTTCCTGTTCTCCCTCGTAAACCAATTCAATCTTCCCATTTATAGCTGGGACCACCATGTATAAATCCGCCAAACGCGCCAGGGTTTTCTTTTCCCCAGACAATAAAAGCCTCCGGTAACTCTGACTGACTAAATTCTCGTAAGCAGAGATGGTTAATCGGGCAGAAACTCCGCTTTTCACATCAACAAATTCGCTGCTTCTGGCTTCTACCGCCACCTGCTCTATCAGCTCGGCCAAAAGTTCGCTTACCTCTACTG
>JBMYJC010000237.1:0-3960 GCA_049594055.1 Luteibaculum sp.
TGCTTTGCGCCTTTAAAAAGCCCTATTTTTGCACGTTTTCAAATTTTGAAGAGGAAATTTAATGGCTGAAAATCAATACGAGATACTGGAGAAGAAACAAGGAAAAAAATTCTATGACTATCAAAAGAAAGCACTCGACCAGATTTTTCAGAAAATAGAGGAAAATCCCACCAATTATAATCTGCTTTACCAGTTACCAACAGGTGGAGGTAAAACGGTTATTTTTTCTGGAATAGCCAGACATTACATTCAAAGCACCAACAAAAAAGTACTTATTCTTACCCACCGTATAGAGCTTTGCGGACAGACCTCCCGCATGTTGGAGGAATTTGGAGTTCCCAACAAAATAATAGACAGTAAAATTAAAAGTCTTGAACAAGACGATCCTCATTTATGCTATGTGGCCATGGTGGAAACCCTTAACAACAGGTTACAGGATGGCGCAGTAGATTTTGATAATGTGGGATTAATAATCGTGGACGAGGCCCACTACAATAGCTTTAGAAAGTTGTTCAAGTATTTTGAAAAACAAGTAATTCTGGGGGTTACCGCTACGCCATTAAGCTCCAACGCCAAGCTACCCATGTACGATGTGTACGAAGAGTTGATTGTTGGCGACTCTATTAGCGATTTAATCAAGAAAAGATTCTTGGCCGAAGGCCATACCTACACCTACGATGTTAATTTAACTTCCCTTAAAATCGGGACCAACGGAGACTATACCGTTGCCTCCTCAGAAAAGCTTTATTCCTCCATCTTAATGCAGGAAAAGCTGCTTCAGGCATACGAGGAAAAATCACTGGGAAAAAAAACCCTCATTTTTAACAACGGGATAAACACCAGTAAATACGTGCTGGGGCTCTTTAAAGAGGCGGGTTACCAAAATATTAAGCACCTGGATAATACCAGCCCCAACAAGGAGCGCAAAGAAACGCTGCAATGGTTTAAAGATACTCCAGATGCTATATTAACTTCTGTAGGCTTGCTTACCACTGGTTTTGATGAACCTACGGTTGAGAGCATTATCCTGAACAGAGCTACAAGATCATTAACCCTATATCATCAAATGATAGGGAGGGGTTCACGAATACTTCCAAACAAAAAGGATTTTCTAATCATTGATCTCGGAAATAATGCAGCGCGCTTTGGGCTTTGGAATTCTCCCTTAGACTGGCAACACATATTCCAATCTCCAGAAGACTATTACGACAATTTGGTTTCTGATGAAGAAATTCAAAGGCATTTTCATTACGAAATGCCAGACAGCCTAAAGAAAAAATTTGCTGAGACTGAGAGTTTTGAGTTTGACGTGCGCAAGGAATATAAGGCGGCAATTGCGGCTGGAAGAAAACCAAAGATTGTAATTGAGAAGTCTATACAGCACCATGCCAAAATGTGCATTGAGAATAGTGAGGACCTCTTTGACGCCAAGGATTTGGCAAAATTGCTGCGGGAAGACATTTCCTACAAGGTTCGTTTGTACTCTTATTGCATCTGCAAAACCACCAACAATTACTTAAAGTGGTTAGAAGAGGATTATGTGCGCCGGTTGAACGGTAAAATTAGCGAAGAGTACGCAGCAGTTTGGTAGTCTAATTTTTACAAGCTTTAGCACGGATTTTTGAACAATGCTCATAGCGACTCGTTCCTTTTAGTGAACGCAAACTCAAAATGTTACGCTATGAACACAACTCAAAATATCTCAAACCCAGATTTTCAAGTATCAGAAAAACGTTTGACTACCTATAGCGCCATCACGGGTCTTTTAGTGAGCGCTAGTTTTATTGGCTTTTTCCTGGTAATGAGAGCCCTGGGACTGGAAGACATGCTTTGGTTAAGAAGTTTTAATGGACTTTTTCTCTTGGCAGGGCTTTTTATTCTAATTAACCATTTTAGGGAACGCGATGGGAAACTGGAATATCTCATGGGAATGCGTATTGGATTGCGTGCTACTGCAATTGCCATGATTCCTTTTGCTTTATTCATGTTTATGGTCTTAACCCTAAATCCAGAATTCATGCAATATATCCAGTCCAATGCTTGGTGTGGCCAGTATATGAATGCAGCTTCAGCATCGGGTATGGTGCTGATTGAAGGATTTGCTTCTGGATTCATGATGACCTATGTGCTGATGATGATTTATAAGCGATCCTAAGCCTCAAAAGCACAATTAATGAATGAAAGCACCTTCTCGGTGCTTTTTTATTTTAAGCAGGCTTTTGTAGGAGAGAGCCTGTTTAATATGTTAATTTGCGCCAAAAAATTATGAGGGTTTTCCTGCTGCTTATTTGTTTACTGATTACTAAGCTGGGTTTAGCACAAACAGAATATCAGGACGCTACGAAATCAAAGATTTATAATTTCCTTAAGGATTCATTTGATTCCAAGTATGAGATGGATTTGGCTCTATATGCCAATCATGTTTGGCAGCAGGAAAAAAATAGTGTTCACGACAACAACCAAATTGATTGGAAACCTGGAAAACTTTACCTCCAAAGAATTTTAAAGAATTTCCTCCCCGAATCTTTTCAGTATTTCGCGGATGACATAGTTCTTTACAAGTACGATAAAGTTTGGGCAAAATTCTTAGAGACTGGAAAGTGTCATATTAACATGGGAGTTTTGATCAACCTTCCAACTGAGGAAGCGATCGCAAGCTTTTTAATTCACGAGTTCGCACACTTTAAATTAAACCATTACCCCATTCAGTACAGAGAGATGTCCTCTGGTCAAGTTGGAAACGATGTTTCGGCTGATATCAATAAGCAAGTGGCTCATAAAAAAAGGGAAATAGAGGCAGCATACTTAGCACAGGAAATACTCGCAAAATCGCCTTATTCAGTAGAATGCTATTCAGATTTTCGCGTTCCATATTTCAAGAATTCAGAAAACAGGGAAACGTGGTTTATTCATTCTAAGGATTCTGGAAATTATGTATTCCATTGGTATAGCACGGATGAAAACCGAGGTTTATATTTTAATCAAAACAAATTAGCAAGGACACAGCGTTTAGAGGATGTAAGTATTCCCGAGCAGGCCTTCACACAGTTACGGCAAGAGGGGAGAAAACAATTGTTGGATTACTATTCCCTATCCAACAAGCATAGCATAAGGTTGAATCATGGAATTTCAGGATTTCTCGTTGATCCTCAGAACCCATACTTTGTTTTCCAAATACTGGAGTGTCTTAGGGTTTTAATTGGAGAACAGTTGCAATATTCCGATATCTTAAGTGAACCTTTCTACACTGGTTTATTTCAAAGAGAGGGGGATGTAAATAGCAGACTTGGAACACATTTGGAAAGCAAGTCTATTTATGCTTTTAATGCTGGAGATGTACTCTCTATAAACGACTATGAGCGCTCTAAGATTGATTCTAGTTTACTGTCAGACAATGTTTTAAGTACAAATTTAACAGCCTTAAATTATTTTATGAAACGGGCTGTTACTATAAATTGCCAAGACTGTTTGTTGTCCAACGCACTTACGTATTCGCTTCTAGGCCAACACAGTGATGACTTTTATACCGATTATATTAATTACTCTTCAGGGAAGCTTGAGGATTATGTGAAGAGTGTGTTAAAACCTCTCAATCCAGAATACCAAAACATGGATGGGAAAACAGCTATAGTGGTTTATAATCCAATATATACCCTGCGATGTGCTAAAACTGAGGTTCCCTGGGAGTTGAATGATGCGGAAGATTACAAATTCTGGCAGAATCTTTTGCTGGAATTGGATTTGGGAAGGAAAAACGTTGATATTTTGACATATCAGGATTTATTTGAGCCCATGAATGCATCCAAGAAAAATTGGGAACTCCTCTTAAACTATTCCAAACAAAACAGGGTGTATGGCTCGGTGGGGTCTATTTTCTCAAAAACTCCCCCGCTATTTACTCCGGGAAGAAACCCCCACGTGCAATACCAGGTAGGGGTAGACCAAAATGAATTTAAAAAT
>JBMYJC010000238.1:0-3959 GCA_049594055.1 Luteibaculum sp.
AGCTCATAAACGCAAGCCCCATTAACCCGGTAATGATGAAGGTTATACCCAGACCACGCAGTGGCGCGGGAACATTGGAGTAACGAATTTTCTCGCGGATGGCGGCAATGGCAACAATTGCCAAAAACCAACCCACACCAGAGCCTAATCCAAAAACGGTTGCTTCTGCAATGCCGGCATACTGGCGCTCTTGCATAAATAGCGATCCTCCCAAAATGGAGCAGTTAACCGCAATAAGTGGCAAGAAAATACCCAGTGCACCATAAAGGGCAGGAGCAAATTTTTCTACAATCATCTCAACCAATTGCACCATAGATGCAATTACTGCGATGAACATGATGAAACTTAAGAACGAAAGATCGATGCTTTTAAAGTCTGGCCCTAACCAAGCCAAAGCACCTTCTTTTAATACAAAGTTTTCCAGCAAATAGTTTATTGGTACGGTTATACCGAGTACAAAAATTACGGCTGCACCTAATCCAACTGCTGTTTTTACAGTTTTAGAAACTGCCAGGTAAGAACACATACCTAAGAAGTATGCGAAGATCATGTTGTCGATAAAAATCGACTTCACGAATATGTTTACTAAATCTAACATGCTCTTTTAGGGTTAGTGTGTTTCAATCAATTTAGTGTTCTTAGAACGTTGTACCCAGATGTACACCCCTACAATAATAAGGGCCATGGGTGGCAGGATAAACAAGTTGTTGTTTACATAGCCTGCTTCATACAAACCAAGTTTTTCAAAAACAGGGTAGCCCCAAATTTTTCCAGAACCAAAAAGCTCGCGGAAAAACCCTACAACGATTAAGATAAGTCCGTAACCTAATCCGTTACCGATACCATCCAGGATAGAGGGCCATGCTTTATTACCTAAGGCAAAAGCCTCTAGACGTCCCATGATGATACAGTTGGTAATAATTAGACCAACAAATACTGAGAGTTGTTTACTTACCTCGTAAACGTAGGCTTTCAGAATCTGATCCACCAGGATTACCAGCGATGCAACCACAACCAACTGAACGATAATCCGGATTCTCGATGGGATAACATTGCGCATTAAGGAAACAATCAAGTTTCCAAGAACCATTACCGCGATTACGGAAACGGACATTACAAAAGAGTTTTTAATCTGTACGGTAACCGCAAGTGCCGAACAAATACCAAGTACTTGCACAGTAATTGGGTTTGAGTCGTTTAACGGATCGGTTAAAAGCTTTTTGTTTTTAGCAGAGAATAGAGGTTCTCTCTTTTTAGTCTCTGCAGATTGCGTTTGGGTAGCTGTTTCGCTCATAGCAATGAATTATCCTGCTTTAGAAAAATATGTGTTATACACCTCAAGAGTGCGATCAATCATTTCCTGTACTCCAACCGAAGTAATTGTTCCACCGGTGATGCCATCCACCGCATGCTTGTTGCTTGGATCTGAATTACCTTTTACCACTTTTATGGAAACAAACTTTCCATTTTCGTTTTTGATTTTCTCTCCAGTAAACTGGTCCTCAAAGAATGGTTCTTTAATCTCAGCCCCTAAACCAGGAGTTTCTGTTTTGTGATCGAAAGAAGCTCCGTAAACCGTATTGTAGTCGTTTTCAAGTGAAAGGTAGCCCCAAATTGGCCCCCATAATCCTTTTCCAACTAGTGGCATTACATAAAAAGTTTTTCCGTCCTTCTCACATACAAATAGGGGGTAATTCCTATCAGCGGGATCGTCTATAGACCGGTACTCCTTTTTTATATCCACATTAAAGGCATCTTGCTTCTGCGTAGGATCTATCTCTCCGTTGTTCTCATTCAGTACTTTACCGTCATAGCCTAAAACCATACGGTTTTTAACGTACTTACTAAATGCATCTGGAGCTTCCTCCATAGAAACTTCAACCTGAATAGCCGCAAGAATATCCTTCATTTTCTCGCGTTTAATGTTCTCTGTTTGGGGCTCTTTAAGGGCCATAGCCGCAATTGCGAGTATTGCACCAACCACTGCTACCATTGCAATGGCGAATCCGAAGGTGAAACCGTTACTGTTTTTATCGATAGCCATGGACTTATGCTTTTACAGGTTTTAACCTAGAAACTCGGCGTTTAATGTTTGCTTGAATTACGTAGTGGTCAATTAGAGGTGCCATTACGTTCATGAAAAGAATAGCCAGGAATACGCCTTCCGGGTAAGCCGGGTTAAATACGCGGATCATTATGGACAAGAATCCAATTAGGAAACCGTAGATAATTTTTCCTGTGTTGGTTTGAGCTGCAGTTACCGGATCGGTAGCCATAAACACCATACCAAAAGCAAATCCACCCAAACATAAATGGTACAATGGAGATAGCTCCATTAGGGTATTTCCTGCAGGGGCCACCAAATTAAAGATAGTAGCCATAACTGCACCTCCAACAAAAGCAGAGATCATGATTCTCCATGAGGCAATACCAGTAAACAATAATAAACCTGCACCAATCAAGCACATTAGGGTAGATGTTTCACCAATGGATCCCGGTATGTAGCCCAAAAAGGCTTCGGCCAGGCTATACTTTTCGGTAAAGCTTTCCATTGGCATTTTTGTGGCCGCGTCACCTAGAGCCGTTGCTCCAGTAAATCCGTCCACGGTTTCTGCACCGCCAGTGTTAATCCAAACTTTGTTACCCGACATGTATGTTGGGTAGGCGAAGAACAAGAAAGCACGTGCAGTAAGGGCAACGTTAAGGATGTTCATCCCCGTTCCACCAAATACTTCTTTTCCAATTAAAACAGCAAAAGCAGTAGCTACGGCTACCATCCAAAGCGGAACATCGATTGGTAAACAAAGTGGAATTAGCATTCCAGATACTAAAAAACCTTCCTGGATGGCATGCCCCTTGATTACGCAAAAGATAAATTCAACACCCAAACCTACACCGTAAGAAACTACGACCAGAGGAAGAACTTTAAGGGCGCCAAATAAGAACTTATCAAGGAACTCAGCACTTTCTCCAATGGCTAAATAATGCTGATGCCCAGTATTCCACATTCCAAAAAGTAAACAGGGAACCAAAGCTAAAATCACCATCATCATGGTTCGCTTAAGGTCAATAGCGTCTCTTACGTGTGCTCCTTTTTTTGGCGTTGTATGGCCCGGAGTAAATGCAAAAGTGGCTAGGGCATCAAAAAACACCCAGTACTTTTCCAGCTTGCCGCCTTTTTCAAATTTAGGCTGCTGCGTTTCTATAAATCTTCTTATCGCTTTCACAAGAAATTGGACTTTAAATTCTTTGTCTGATTACGCCATTTCGGCTCTTAAGTTCGCAATACCGTCTTGTACGATTTCTTGCACATTGATTTTGCTGGTGCAAACAAATTCACACAAGGCAAAATCTTCTGGAGCTACCTCGTAAATACCAAGGTTTTCCATCAATTCAATATCGTTTGCAAGAATTGCTTTGATTAGGTGTACTGGGTATATATCGAATGGAAAAACTTTCTCGTACTGACCAGAAACTACAAAGGCTCTTTCCTCCCCATTTAAATTGGTGTCCAGGTTGTAGTCTTTATTTTTTCCAATTAACCAGGTTGGATAGGCTTTGGAAGCCGAAAAGCGATTGAAGCCCGGGCTTAACCAACCATCGGTTAACAAAAACTTAGGCTCGTCACCTTCTGGTAATACCGAAACTTGCTGATCGTAATATCCTAAAAAGCCTTCTGAAGACTCCATGCTTCCTGAAAGTGGACTTCCGCTTACAATTCGGTAGTTGTGCTGATCCTCAAGGTTGTTAGCTAATAGATCTTTTAATGGAGCTCCTACAATGGTTTTGTAGTGCTTTGGGTTTTTTACTCCGGCACCACCTACAGCAACAATTTTAGACAAGTCTACTTTCCCCTGGCTAAATAATTTACCGATGTACACCAAGTCTTGTGGTTTTAAGGTCCAAACTACCTCCCCCTTATTGATTGGGTCGATATGGTGAATTTGAACCCCTACGTT
>JBMYJC010000239.1:0-3706 GCA_049594055.1 Luteibaculum sp.
TAATTCTCGCAAGCTGGTCGAAGATAGCTTACTAACAATCGAATTAACCGTCTGATCTATTTTGCAACATCGGTACAAATTTAAATGCACCGTAATCTTCCTCAACAATCTGATTTTCAGCTTTTTTAAGGTAGCGCTTCATGCGCTGTAGGTCGCCATTCTCGTCTACTGGGATAACAATTTTGCCACCAATTTTCAGTTGATTTAACAAGGTCTCCGGTAAAGTTGGCGCTCCACAAGTAACCACAATGCCATCATAAGGGGCATATCCAGTGAGGCCCTTGTAACCATCACCGTAAGTTAAGTAGGCCTCGTACCCCAGCTTTTTCAATAATTGCTTAGCCTTTGAAAACAATGGCTTTTGGCGTTCTATGCTATAAACCTTGGCGCCCATCTCGCAGAGAACAGCCGTTTGATAACCGGATCCAGTTCCCACTTCCAGAATTTTCATTCCCGCCTGGATATCCAATAACCAGGTTTGCACCGCTACTGTATAAGGTTGAGAAATGGTTTGTCCTGCTCCAATAGGAAAAGCTTTGTTCGTATAAGCAAAATTCAGGAAGGCTGTATCCATAAACGCGTGACGAGGAACAGCGTTGATGGCATCCAGCACCTTGGGATCTTCCAATCCCATCTCACGAATTTCCTCAACCAGCTTTTTTCTTAATCCTTTATGGCGGTAGTTATCTTCCATGGTCGACAAAATTGTCAATTTTAAAGTCTCACTGTGGATAACCCGCTAAAATTTATCCACCCGAGCGATAAAATGCCCTTACATTTACCCTAAAATATTTTTACGCAATGCGAATTGGTGTTTTAGGGGCAGGACATTTGGGGAAAATCCATATACAGCAAATAAGAGAATTAAAGGAGTGGGAATTGTCTGGCTTTTACGACCCCAACCCCGAAGTAGCCAGAACGGTGGCTGAAAAATTTGGCATCCAACAATTTAATAGTGTGGAGGATTTAATTGCCAGTTCAGATGCGGTTGATATTGTTACTCCTACCCTTTCCCATTTTGATTGTGCCAAACAGGCTATAAAAAGCACCAAACACGTTTTTATTGAAAAGCCCATTACCAACACAGTTGAGGAGGCAAAACAACTGATAGCCCTTACTCGCGAAGCGGGAGTGAAAGTCCAGGTTGGACACGTTGAACGCTTTAACCCGGCATTTGTAGCGGCTAAGGATAAAATTACCCACCCAAAGTTTATAGAAACACACCGCCTTGCAGAGTTTAATCCGCGTGGAACAGACGTTTCCGTGGTACTGGATTTAATGATCCACGATTTGGACATTATTCTTAGCCTGGTGAATTCCGATGTGCTAAGATTATCGGCTTCAGGGGTGTCTGTCCTTAGCGATACGCCAGACATTGCCAACGCGCGTATTGAGTTTAAAAACGGCTGTGTTGCCAATGTAACTGCGAGCAGGATATCCCTAAAGAATATGCGCAAATCCCGTTTTTTTCAGAAGGACGCGTACATAGCAGTAGATTTTTTAGCCAAAACTGCCGAGTGGGTTGCCATGAAAGACGTAGACGACAACACATCCGATTTTGCCATGATTTTGGAACCCGGAAATGGCAAAGCCCCAAAAGAGATCCTCTTCGAAAAACCTGATGTAGAACCCAGTAACGCCATTCGAGAGGAGCTTAGAAGCTTCCATAAAGCTATTCAGGAAAACAGCAGACCGATTGTTAGCATAGAGGACGGAAGTGCGGCTCTTTCGCTTGCCCATGAAATCTTGCAAAAAATGGCAGAGAATGCACAAATAATCACCAAGGTTTAAAATATCTCCAAACAATCTCCGTTGGCTTCTCTTAAGCCAAAGCCCATAAGCTAATTATTGTGCTAAATTTGCAGCCCGTTAAAAAATGAGAGCATTTTACCTCCTCTTGGGTCTTTTCACTGTTGTTTTTTATTCCTGCAAACCAGAGGATGATGAGACCATTCCTGCCTTTATTAGAATAGATACAACGCGTACAGATCTAGACTACAACAGCCAGGGCTCAAACTCCCACAATTTTACAGAAGCTTGGTTTTACGTAGACGGTCAATTACAGGGGATTTATGAGGTACCAGCACTTTTCCCTGCACTGGAAACGGGAACCAGAACAATAACAGTAAGGCCTGGAATAAAGCGAGACGGTATTGCAGCTACACGTGTGGATCATCCGCATTTTGAGAATTGGGAAATGACAGGGGCGGAAATAAAATCCCTGGATACCCTAAGCATCCAACCCACATTTAAACTGCGCAGTGGAACGCGGGTATGGTATGAAGACTTTGAAGAAGAGGGTTTTAAACTGAGTAATACGGATGGAGCAGACACCAACTTGGTTCGTATTACTAATACAAATGATGTTTTTGAAGGAACTGGATCAGGATACGCTTTTATAGAACGACCTGATGAAGTGTTTGCCGTAGAAACCCGGGAAAATTTCAGGTTTACCCTTGGAAGTCCTGTTTTCCTGGAATTGGATTATAAAATTGAGGGCTTCCTAAGCGTTAAGTTAATTGCCCATTTGCCCAATGAAGACATTTCTAATGATGTGCTTTTTATCCTACCAAAAAGGAATGAGACGGGAGAAGCGGAATGGAGCAAAATCTATGTAAACCTGAGTACCCAGATTGGAATTTCGGTGAATGCAACTTCCTTTGATGTTCGCATAATTGGGGTTCCAGATCTTAACCAAAACAACAGCTCCTACTTTATCGATAACGTAAAAATCCTCTACTTCTAGGGTTTCATGAATAAACGCAGGCAAGTTCTTTTTTACATTTTGGCAGATGCCCTTGCCGCTGGCTTAGCGTGGATATCATTTTATGTATACCGCAAAATTGTAATTGAGCACTTTGAGGTTAGGGACTTCCGCCCGCTTATTGACGACCCCAACTTTTTATACGCCCTCTGCTTTATCCCCATTTTTTGGCTGGGCCTGTACACAGCTGCTGGCATGTACAACAAAATTTACCGCCGGCACCGTATTAAAGAATTGTCACAGGTTGCGTGGTATACCGTTTTGGGAGTAACCATCTTGTTTTTTGTTTTTATTCTGGATGACCAAATCCCTAATTACAAAAGCTACTACCAGTCCTACTTCTTTTTACTAGCTAGCCATTTTTTCTTCACCTTCTGTTTTCGATTCCTATTAACCAACCACACGGTTAAAAGAGTATTTAGACGGGAGATTGGGTTTAATACCATTATTATAGGTGGGGGACAAATTGCCTGGGATATGTACCAGGAAATCAATAGCATTAAGAATTATCCCGGTTACAAATTTGTGGGTTATGTTTCCGTTAACGGCAAGGATCGCCTACTAAGCGAGAAAGGTCTTGAGCACCTTGGGGAGCTAGATCAGTTACACGAGCAGGTGGAGAAATTCCAGGCAGAAGAAATTCTAATCGCCATTGAATCTTCCGAGCATCAGAACATCGGAAACATTCTGAATAAACTTGACGATCTCGACATCAACATAAAAATCATACCAGACATGTATGATATTATGGCGGGATCAGTTAAAATGACCAGTATTTTCGGTACACCACTCATAGAGGTGAACCCCGAAATCATGAGTTCCTGGGAGTTCACCATGAAACGCCTTTTTGACATTTGCATGTCTTTGGTGGCGCTCATACTTCTTTCCCCGGTTTACTTAGTCTTATCCATTCTGGTGTACTCCACTACTCCAGGCCCTGTC
>JBMYJC010000239.1:3716-3947 GCA_049594055.1 Luteibaculum sp.
AGAATAGGCCTGCATAAAAAGCCTTTCAAAATCATCAAGTTCCGCACCATGCATATGCATGCGGAGAAACAAGGCCCTCAATTGTCAAGTAAGCATGACCCCAGAATAACCAAGGTTGGAAGATTTTTGCGTAGAACTCGGTTGGATGAAATTCCCCAGTTTTTAAATGTTTTAAAGGGCGACATGTCTATCGTAGGCCCCAGACCTGAACGTCAATTTTACATTGATCAA
>JBMYJC010000240.1:0-3929 GCA_049594055.1 Luteibaculum sp.
GGCGTGAATACGCTTACAGAAACCCGTGAAGTTCTAATCAGAGATGTAAACGAAAGAGGTGCCTATCCTTTAGTAGATGATATTGAAAACATTGATCTTTCAGTTGAAGATGATTACAGCGTTACGAATAATGGTGGCCCCGCTTGGGTTGTAAACCAAAACGTGAGTAACGGATCTGGAACTAAATCTTTGTATATAAATAACCGTGTTCAAACTGCTAGTAGTGGGGAGGATGTGATTGTATCAAATACCATTGACCTTTCTAACTATAGCGGGGAAGCGGGATTAGAGATTGCTTTTGACTATGCCTTTGCGCAAAGAACAAATGCAGACAACAGCGATGTTTTGAGGTTGACCGTTTCTAATGACTGTGGAGAAACATGGCGCAGTGTGAACTTGGGTACTCTAACTAGATTCTCCCTAAGGACTAAAACAGAGCAGGAGAGCGGAAACTTTGTTCCTGCTGGTCCGGAGGAATGGAAAAGCAGGGCATGTCCAATTCCCGAGGATCTGTTAACATCTAATTTCCAGTTTCGTTTTGTTTGGGTTCCAGGCGAAGGAAACAACCTGTATCTAGACAACATCCGAATCCAGGAGCAAGGAACTAGCTCGGTTCTAACCAATGATGTTTTAGCAAAATCTTTTGAGGTATATCCTAACCCAGTTAAAAACCGCATTAATGTTTCTCTGGATCTTCCAGCCGTAGACAAAATGGATATTTCACTATATAATGTATTAGGAGCGAAACAAGGCGACTTATTTAGTGGTGATCTGCCCGCAGGTGCTAATGAACTTGGTTTCGACCTGGATGTTAAGCCAGGTGTTTACTTTGTTCGCATAGAAGCGGATGGAATACAAAGCAGCAAAAGAATTGTTGTGCAATAAATAACGAGCGTTTGATGTACTTAAAAGGCTAACCGAGCGGTTAGCCTTTTTTTGTTGCTGCGATTTTCGGATGGCTATACCTGAAGGTCAAGTTTATCCTAGCTTCGGTTACGTTTTTGCGTTTCGGCAAGGCGTGTTTCCAATGGTGTTGGGTTGGCCCCAACATAAGTAATAGGCTATTGGGCTTGAGCTTAATTTTGTGCTGTTTTGGTTGCGTATTATGTTTCAAAACAAAATCTCGATCTGCTCCTAGGGAATAAGAAGCAATAGCAGGGTTATTGCCTAACTCTAGTTCATTGTCCGCGTGTAAACCCATGCTATCTTGTCCATCGCGGTAGAGGTTCCCCAAACAACAATTAAAGCGCAACTGGAAGTCACTTTCTATTCTCTTTTTTAGCTGTGCTAGTTGGGATGGAAATTCTTCTGGTTTTAAAGCGGTTTTTGAATAAGAATATGAAATACCAGGTTCTGCAAAAAAGCGGATTAAACGGGGTTGTAAGAAAGTCTTGCCAAAAAGTTTGATAGGCATTTGCTGCCAACTCTCGCCTTTTAGGAGGGCATTAAAGAGCTTTTTATAATCCTCAAGTGGAAGGTAATTTTCAAGGAGATATACTTCGCCCTCAAAATTTAAGATTGGTTGTAAGTCTTTCGAGTTAGTCTGCTTTTGCAAAACTATAGACAATGGCTTCTGCTTCTTTCATGAATTCTCGTTTGGAGAATTTAGGAGCTAGAATGAATACCTCCGTAACCACTATTTCCTCACCATTCGGATCCAGTTGTGCGATACTAACAAATGGACCGCCAAGGAAACTTTCGCTGGTGCGCCAAAGGCCCCTAAATAAGTAACGATATTTCGAATTTTCGGTGGATTCTATTTGTTTTAATTCAGGATCTATAAATTTCTGTGTTGTCATAACACTGCCCTGTTTTGGCCCGGGAATCCGACTTAGAATTTGATTCCTGTTTTTCTCCATTTCTACTACGGTAAAAGCAGAATCTGAGGTGTATGGATATCGGTACATAACAATTCCTGTGGAAATAAAATGACGAGTTCCGCTAAGCACTTTTTCGCGTTCCCACTTTATCCACGAAAAATCTTTTTCAAGCTCAACAATCTGACTACCATGAGGAACAATAGTTTGATAACCAAAAATATCGGCAATACTGTCTTGAATCTCTCTCTCGGCATGTAGAGCAAGCCATTCCTGATAACGTTTTCTTTCCTCTATCCTAAGAAGCTCAATGATTTCTCCGTAACGCTCGCTTAATTTATTGATTGCAGCGTCCACTGAGGCTGCATCCACATAAAAGGATAGTTGGCCTTTAGCAACAGCGTCTCTCGCAATAGAAATCTCTGCGTTGGCTAGTTCGGGCTTAATATCCACCCAGAACATATTACGATGACGCTCTATTAACTGATTTACCTGATTGGGTTGATAGTGGATTAAATTAAGGATTGCCTCTGCCTGCGGCAGCATAGGGAAATTGGGCTGTAATAAACTGCCTAGTGTATCCTGAATTTGTTTCCAGGTATTGGTTTCGCAAACAACAACCAACTCACCTGAAGCTCCGGTATAGGCCGGTTTAATATTTACATCATCTCCGCATGAAACAAGATAAAGCGGGAAAGAAAAAAGGAGGATTAATCTGGGGACAAAGCCGTTTTTAAATAACACCAATCGCTATTTTTTGACCTGGTTTAATGTTTCTAACGTTGGATATATTGTTCAATTGTCTGATGGTGCTTACAGATACTTCTGGGTGTTTTTTAGCGATGTCCCACAGTGTATCTCCAGGTTGCACTACGTAATACTTATACTGGGCATTATCGTCCATTCTAGAGCTGCTTTTCACATCGCTTACCTCAGAAGTACTCGTTTTATTTTTCCCACCAGGCAGGTTTAGCTTCTGACCCACATAAATGCGGCTATTAGCCAAGCCGTTTGCCATTTTGAGATCGTAAATACTACATCCGTATAGTTTGGATATGAGCGATAGGTTTTCTCCAGAGCGCACTACATGAACTCCACCTACAGATTTTACTGAGATGGGTTTGCTATTGCTTGCGCTGGCAGTAGTTTTAGCTTTTTGCTCCACAGCTTTGGCTTTGTTTTTTGCAATTTGTTTGTGGCTCTCTGCATATTTTAAAGCAGCTTCGTAGGGTACATTCAGTACAAAAGGCCCGTTATAATCGGGGATATGGTCTGTTTTAAGCGTTGGATTTAAAAGCTTTAAAACATCATAGCTTGTATTTAAGGCTTCTGCTGCATCTTTTAAATTCCACGCATAGTGGATATGCACGGTATCAACTACCTGTGTAAAGGATAAGTCGTGAGGGGTAGGTTTTAAGCCCAATTCTTTCTGATGCGTAAACAGATAGTTTACGGCAATAAATGCAGGTACATAACCTCTGGTTTCGCGGGGTAAGTAGCTGTAAATTTTCCAGTAATTTTTATGACCCCCCGAGTAACGTATTGCTTTGTTTACAGTTCCAGGTCCAGAGTTGTAGGCAGCAAGGGCCAACTCCCAGTTTCCGTACATCTTGTAGAGGTCTTTTAAAAATCTACAAGCGGCATCAGTTGCTTTGGATGGATCCATGCGATCGTCCATGTAGGAGTTCACCTCCAAGCCATAGATTTTTCCTGTACCGTACATAAACTGCCATAATCCTACGGCACCAGCTCTTGATTTTGCTGTTGGATTAAAGGCACTCTCAACGGCAACCAGGTGCTTTAATTCTAAGGGAAGCCCGTGTCTATCTAATGCTGCTTCAATCTCTGGGAAATAGAATTCCGAAAGTCCCAACATGTGTTCTGTTAATTCCTTTCTAGAATTCAGATAAAAATCTATGAAAGCCTGAACCTTGTTGTTGTATGCAAAGCTAAATGGCGATTTCCTGGACATCTCCATCAAACGCTCTGCAGTAACAGAATTGTCAGAATTAGATCGGTCCACTGGTTCAATGTCATCATCGCTCTGGCCCTGAGCTACCGTGTTCTCGTACAAGTGCATGTACATTTTGTCCCAACGGGCTAGTTTGAATT
>JBMYJC010000241.1:0-3571 GCA_049594055.1 Luteibaculum sp.
CATTATCTCCCAAATAGCTAAAAGCGCCTAAGTAAATTTTTTGGCCAAGAGAAAGATTCTTGCCTTTATAAACTGGATTTTCTTCTCCTTCCTTATTGGATACCAGATGGTTATAATGTTCTAAAAGCACCGCAAAGCTTTTGTAGGCATCTGGAACTTTTACCAGCGTACAAGGAGGTAATTTTTTCTCGGGTTTAAAGCTTTTGTTAACGATAACAACACTTGCCTCAGTGCTGTAAATGTATTCGGTGTATTTTGGGTTGGCCAAAAAAGTGAGACTCTTGTCCTTTGCTTCCTCAATTTTTGAAAGGCGATTAACGACTGCGTTTTCGTTTCCTTCCACCTCGCCCTCTAGTAAGTGAGCAATTTGTTTGGCCGTAAATTCCATCGGTCAAATATAGAAATATTGATAGGGTCTAAATCCGCGTGATAAAAGAATCGTCTAATTCTTTTGGAAAGGCTAAAAAATACTTGCGCACGGGTTTTGCAAGCGAGGACAAGTTGAGGTTATCTGCCACAGTTTCTGCCCGTTCCAAACTCCCATTTTTTCGTTTGATAATAATTCCATTTCCATGTGCCAAATAGGCGTTGTTCTCAAGTGTTCCGGTTAGTAAATAATTTCGGGTGTCTTCTCCCTTAAAACCCAACTTTTGCTCAATCTGCTGCTTTAAATAATCTTTCTCTGTATTGTTAAATGGATGATTTCTAATCACTATGCGGAATAATCTTCTGTTGATCATTCGGGATGCCAAGTCAGATAGTACGGGATCCTCACAACTTTCCCAGAGTTTTAAAGCAGCGTGAATGTCGTAGTCATCCAGCTTGGCAAATTTCTCCAGCAAGCTGGGATCTTCCATGAAGTCGTTTAAATCATAATCTCCTTCTAAGAAAAAGCGAAGAGCAGGTGGGCAAACGAGGGTTTCCAAATCCTTTACCAACATTTTTGCCCGGGTAAGGATATTAACCAGCATAAATTCTGCCGCCACTACAGTTTTGTGCAAATAAACCTGCCAGTACATAATTCTTCGGGCTACCAAGAACTTCTCTACCGAGTAAATTCCTTTTTCCTCCACCACGAGATGTTTATCGTGGAGATCCAACATTTTAATAATGCGCTGGCTTCCAACAACTCCTTCCGAAACTCCTGTGTAAAAGCTGTCGCGCAACAAATAATCCATGCGATCTACATCCAGCTGCCCAGATACTAATTGGTGTAAAAAGGGGAGAGGATGTTTATTCTGAAAGATTGCAATGGCCTTTGAAAATACCTCGGGGTTAAGAAAACTCAAGTAGCGCATAAACAAATGCGACAACTGCTCGTGGTGAATTCCAGTTACGATAGAGGTTTCTAAGGCATGAGAAAAGGGTCCATGACCGATGTCGTGTAGTAAAATGGCAACAAGTGCTGCTTCTTTGTCGGTTTCCGAAATTTCATGGCCCTTAGACTCCAGGGTTTTTAAGGCCTCCTGCATTAAATGCATGGCACCAATGGCGTGGTGAAATCGCGTATTGAGTGCTCCAGGATACACCAAACTGGTTAGGCCCAGCTGTTTTATTCGTCTGAGGCGCTGAAAATAAGGATGATCTATTATTTGGTAGGTAAGTTCTGTTGGAATGGTAATGAAACCATATACAGGGTCATTAAATACCTTGGTGCGAAATTTTTTTCCCAAAATTTAGGAGCTTTGATATACTATTTCCGCTTCAGAAACATTTGCAGACAAACATAATTAACTAAACCTAGTTCCACAGAATATGTCCTATAAAATACTTTGGGCCGATGACGAAATTGAATTGCTAAAACCGCACTTGATATTTCTGAAAGATAAAGGCTACCATGTAACAACCGTTACTAACGGTAATGACGCCTTGGAAGAAATAGAAAGCCAGCGTTTTGATGCTGTTTTTTTGGATGAAAACATGCCAGGCCTAACAGGACTTCAAACCCTGGAGGAACTTAAGCGTATGCAACCTTCCCTTCCGGTAATTATGATTACAAAAAGCGAAGAGGAAATGATTATGGAGGATGCTATTGGCGCTAAAATTGCCGATTACCTCATTAAACCGGTAAACCCCAAACAGATTTTACTTTCCTTACGTAAAAACCTGGAATCCAAAGATTTAATCTCTAAAAAAACCTTCCAGAGTTACCGGCAGGAGTTTGGAAAGATCTCCATGGACCTCGGTTCTTGCCGCAGCGCCCAAGATTTTATGGAGATATACAAGCGCTTAATGTTTTGGGAGTTGGAAATGGAAGGAGTCCAGGATGCAGGTATCCGAGAAATTCTAGAAATGCAGCACAAAGACGCAAGGAAAGAATTTGCCAAGTTCGTATCTAGGGAATACTTGGATTGGATTAACAGTCCAGATGATGAAAGCCCAGATTTATCCCATACTGTGCTTAAAAAACGTTTCCTCCCACGTGTTAAAAATGCGGGGAAAACTACTTTTTTGGTCGTGGTAGATAATTTGCGCCTGGACCAATGGTTGTCTCTAAAACCTATTATTTCAGAGTATTTTTCAATTGAGCGGGAGGGAATGTATTGCAGTATTTTGCCTACTGCAACGCACTATGCACGGAATTCCCTTTTTGCTGGTTTAATGCCGAGTGAGATTGAAAAAATATACCCCAAGCTTTGGTTGAGTGAAGATGATGAGGGCTCCAAGAATCAGTATGAAGAAGAGCTTTTTAATGCGCAGTTAAAAAGAAACGGCCTATCTGCTTCTGTTAAATATCACAAGATTATTAACCAGGATTATGGTAGGAAATTGAATGATAATTTCTCCAACTTAACTCAGACTGACGTTACCGTTTTAGTCTACAACTTTGTGGATATGCTATCCCATGCACGTACCGATATGGATGTCATAAAAGAGCTTGCACAAGATGAATCTGCTTACCGATCGATTACAAAATCCTGGTTTGAGCATAGTCATTTGCTGGATGTAATTAAGAAGATCGCCAATGGGGGATATAACCTGGTAATTACAACGGACCACGGCTCTGTTCGAACTCAAAATCCGGTGAAGATCGTGGGGGACAGAAATACAAACACCAATCTGCGTTACAAGGTGGGTAAAAACCTGAATTATAACGCCAAGGAGGTTTTTGAAATTAAGAATCCGGCAGATGCCCACTTGCCAAAAGCTAATTTGAGCTCCAACTATGTTTTTGCTTTGCGTGAGGACTTTTTTGTGTATCCCAACAATTACAACCAGTATGTGAAAATGTATAAGGACACTTTCCAGCACGGTGGGGTATCTATGGAGGAAATGCTGGTGCCATACATTGAGTTAAGTGCTAAATAATGATGCAGTGGAAAGATGTGTTAATCGCTCAGCTGCCTGAAATTGCCCGGGAGATAGCAAAACAGCTAAAGGCTGGAGATGTTATTTTGGTAAATGCCTCCATGGGCTCTGGTAAAACCACCTTTGCTGCTAGTTTAGTGGAGGCATTAGGTGGAAAAAAGCAGGAGGTTTCCAGCCCCACCTTTAGTATTGTTCAAAGCTACCCCTTAGGTAATGGTATGGTATTTAATCATCTGGACCTATACCGTTTAAAAAATCATGA
>JBMYJC010000241.1:3581-3862 GCA_049594055.1 Luteibaculum sp.
GGGATAGAGAGTTTATTGACCGACAATTCCATCACCTATATTGAATGGCCAGAATTGTATCAAGAAATTTTCGAACAATACCATTGGGAGTTAACAATCCTAAGCACAGGCGAAACGAGGGAATATCTTTTATCTGAAATAAAATCCTAGCTCGGGGCACAGTGTCAATTTGTATCTTTATCCTAAGAAAACTTTAGGATGGACGGTAAATTCGAGGCACTCAAGGCGCTTGCCAGAGAGGCAGTATTAATTCCCCAGGAGCAAATGGAGGCAATTGGCTC
>JBMYJC010000242.1:0-3860 GCA_049594055.1 Luteibaculum sp.
TCATGAAAAAAGTATTAGGATTATTTGCAGCACTTATGTTGGTGCTGGGTGCACAGGCACAAAACACCGTTGCAACGGGTCCAAAAATTAGCGTAGACAAAGAAGTACACGATTACGGTACTATTGAAAAAGGAGCCGATCCTTACTGTTATTTCGAAGTAACCAATACAGGAACCGAGCCTCTTATTATTTCTAACGCAAAAGGATCTTGTGGATGTACAGTTCCAGAATGGTCTAGAGAGCCAGTTCTTCCAGGAAAATCTACTAAAATCAAGGTGCGTTACGATACAAAGCGCGTTGGACCGATCAACAAGTCGGTAACCATTACCAGTAATGCAACCAACGATCCTACTTTAGTATTGCGCATTAAAGGAAACATCCTAAACGAGCCAGCTACTGATGCTCCTGTAAAGAAAGTTTCTGAAGGTGCTCCTGTAGAGAAAGACTAATGAAATACTGCCTAGCAGTTATTTTGATAATGAATTCCGCACTTGGTTTTGCCCAAGCTGCGGAATTTTCTTTTGAGGACGATACCCATCGTTTTGGCACAGTAACAGAAGGAGAGCAGCTTTATCATGCCTATCCCTTTACCAATGTAGGAGAAGAACCCTTGTTCATTACCAATGTTAAGGTCTCTTGCATGTGCACCAAGTACAAGTTCCCCATGAAACCCGTTCCAGTAGGCGCCAAGGATACCATCCACGTTTACTTCGATACCAAGGGAAAAGCGGGATACCAGATCCGCGACCTATTCATAACGGCCAACACAAAAAGCAATCCCACCAAAATTCGTTTTAAAGCATTGGTGAAGAAAAACAAGGAGTGAATTCCACACTTTGAATCCTTGCTATTCTTAAAAAAAAGCGACTTTTGCCGGCACAAGAATTTATATCATGCCGGCATTATCAATTAAAGGGCAACAAATGCCCGAATCTCCCATACGCAAACTAGTTCCATTTGCCGAAGCGGCCAAAAAGAAGGGTACAAAAGTTTACCATTTAAACATTGGTCAACCAGACATTGCAGCTCCTAAAGTGGTAACCGACAAGTTTAAGGAGCTAGACATTAAACACATTGAGTACAGCCACTCGGCTGGAAATGAAAGTTACCGCAAAGGACTTACTGGTTACTACTCAAAATACGGTATAGAATTAGACCTTTCTGACATCATGATTACCACGGGAGGCTCGGAGGCTTTGGTTTTTGGCTTACAATCCTGCCTCAACCCCGGTGATGAAATTATTATTCCAGAACCCTTTTACGCTAATTACAACGGCTTTGCTGTAATGGCTGGTGTTAATGTTAAACCTGTTTTATCCTCCATAGAAAATGGTTTTGCCCTTCCTCCTATTGAGGAATTTGAAAAACTAATTACACCAAAAACCAAGGCCATTCTTATTTGTAACCCAGGCAATCCTACCGGGTACCTATACAAGCAAGATGAATTACAGCAATTGAGTAAGCTGGTTAAAAAGCACGACTTGTTTTTGTTTGCCGATGAAGTGTACCGCGAGTTTTGTTACGATGGAGCCATACCGTTTTCCACGCTTAAACTGGAAGGTCTGGAAGACAATGTAATTGTTGTGGATTCAGTTTCTAAGCGATACAGCATGTGCGGAGCTAGAATTGGAGCTTTAATCAGCAGAAACAAACAGCTTATGAGCACTGCGCTTAAATTTGGTCAGGCGCGATTAAGTCCTCCCACATTAGGCCAAATTGCTGGCGAAGCGGCACTGAACACCCCGCAAAAGTATTTTGACGATGTAGTGAAAGAATACACTCTAAGGAGAAAAACCTTGGTGGACGGACTAAATGCCATTGAAGGGGTGGTTTGCCCTAACCCTGGTGGAGCCTTCTATACCGTTGCCAGGCTGCCGGTTGACGATGCCGGGCATTTCTGTCAGTGGATGTTAGAACACTTTTCGCACGAGGGCGCCACGGTTATGATGGCCCCTGCTTCTGGCTTTTACGCCACCTTGGGAAAAGGAATGAATGAGGTGCGCATTGCTTATGTTTTGGAGGTAAAAGCCTTAAAGCATGCAGTGGCTTGCATTAAAGAAGGTTTGTTCCAATACCGTTCTCGTTAATTTCTACGAGCTTACCCCTATCATCGATAAATGGAATTTTTATCAGCCGGAGAATTGCATTTCGCTAATTCTTCGGCTGATTCTTTTTACACTCAAATAACTTGATAATCAACGAGTTAACAATGTGTCATCATAGTCTAAGGGCCTCTTTCTTGGGATCTTTAGCCTATGATACCTACCAAGAATATTCGATTAATTGCCCTAGCATTTTTGCTGGTGGCCAGCTCCTGTTCTAAGGAAGAAACGGATATTCCACTCAATCCAGAAAAAGATTATGCCCCTCTAATTATAAACCAGTGTGACGATGGCTCTAAAACCCTGCAGAGGATAGATGCACAAAACAATGCGATTGACTTTGACATAGACGGTGATGGAATCAGGGATTTTGGGCTGGAGCTGATTGCCGATGATGCAAAGGCCGATAACAACACTAACGATGCGCTGAAAGCCATCTTGTACAATAGCGCTTGGGAACTCCCATACCAAGTATATGAGGAGCGCACCTTTTTCTGCAATAATGCCGCAAATCGTAAAGGAAGCGTTTCGTATAAATCCAATCAACAGCAAATTACCTGCAACGGTTCTGGATCTGAGCAATTAAAGAAGCGCCTTTTTGTTGCTCGCAATGCAGATGCAAAAAACCTGGATGAAGGCGTTTGGAACCAGATTGTGCTTACCCTGGCAGAAACGGTAAACCAGATGAACGAAAAACAAAATTACGCCCAGCACTACTTCTCAGGCCATTGGTACGGAAACACTGGCGTTTTGCACCTTAGGAACCAAAACACTGGGGAAATAAAAGCTATAGAATTGTGTGTACCACTGGCTTATGTAGAAGAGAATGGCGTGAGAAAATACCGTATCGATCAGGTATCCATTTATCACTAGTTCGGATATAAAAGGTATTTCTTCCGTTTTTCATTAAAGTCCGCCAATCCTGCTTTCCATGAATTCTTTATCTCCTCCTCGCTTAATCCTTGTTCAATTTGCTCTTGAAGCTCCGTTCCGCCTGCTAACAGCCTAAAAAATGAATTAAAAAACTCCTTTTTGTTGCCGCGCTGCTCATAGGCCCAAATAAGCCACTCCAAACTAAGTCCATCAAGTTCCCTGGCGGGAAAATTCCTTAAATCCTTGCCGTAACAAGTTTGGTTTAAATAAGGCGGATTGCTGGCTCCAGAAGTAGATTTTGGAGTAAAAGAAAACAGCGTATCGGAAAAAAATGGGGCACCAAATACCTGAAAGGGAAAGTCGGTTCCCCTTCCAACCGAGACATGGGTCCCCTCAAAAAAACACAAATGGGGATAGAGGTAGATGGATTGCTGATTAGGCAAGTTGGGTGAAGGTTTTACGGGTAGCTTGTATTCCTTAGTCCGTCTGTAATTTTTACACGGAACTACGGTCAGGGAACAAATGGCCGCATTATCCAACCATTTTTCTCCGTTAATCATGAGGCCATACTCCCCAATACTAAGGCCGTGCAAAACCGGAACTGGATGCATGCCCACAAAACTCTTGTGACGATTGTCTAGAATTGGGCCATCCACTAAATGTCCGTTTGGATTCGGTCGATCTAAAACAATCACTTCTTTCCCGTGCTTAGCCGCAGCTTGCATGATATAATGAAGAGACGATATGTAGGTGTAGAACCGCACACCCACATCCTGGATATCAAAGAGAATAACATCAATATCTTCAAGATCCTTTGCCTGCGGTTCTTTGGATTTTCCGTAAAGAGAAACTACGGGCAATCCACTCTTAGAATCTACGCCATCT
>JBMYJC010000243.1:0-3855 GCA_049594055.1 Luteibaculum sp.
CAAAAAAAGTGCGGTAGCTTTCGCTCCGCACTTTTGTTTTACAAACATTTTAGGATCGCTGGTTGGATTCAGTGGAGATAAATTCTAACGAAGAATTTTTGCGCCACACATTTACCTCCAAATCATTTCATGATTCTTCGGTGGATTCAGTGGAGATAAATTCTAAAGTAGAATTTATGCTCCACACATCTCACAGTTGTCTGGATCGTCTAAGGAGCAGGCAATAGCTGCTGCATTTTGCTCTTCCTCATGCTGAACAACTGCCTCTGGCTTAGGTTGCGTCAACTTAGACTTATCTACCGTAAACTGTATGGCCTGTGTTGCAGCCTGCGTTCTCAGGTAGTACATTCCGGTTTTTAAACCTTTTTTCCACCCGTAAAAATGCATGGAGGTTAATTTCCCAAAGGTTGGGTTCTCCATAAACACATTTAAAGACTGAGATTGGCAAATGTATGCCCCGCGATCGGCAGCCATATCTAGAATGGCTTTCTGAGAGATCTCCCAGGCAGTCTTATACAGCTCTCTTAAATTCTCTGGTATCTCGGTAATGTTTTGTACCGATCCGTTAGAACCAATCAGCTTGTTCTTTAAGTCGTCATTCCAAATTCCAAGCTTAACCAGGTCGCGTAACAAGTGCTTGTTAACCACCACAAATTCACCCGATAATACACGTCTGGTGTAAATGTTAGAGGTATAAGGCTCAAAACACTCGTTGTTCCCTAAAATTTGAGCGGTAGAGGCCGTTGGCATAGGGGCAAGCAATAGTGAATTGCGCACTCCGTGCTTTTTCACCTCTTCGCGTAAAACTTCCCACTCCCAACGGGCTGTTGGTTCTACGCCCCACATATCAAACTGGAACTGACCCTGAGAAATTGGAGAACCTTTAAACGTTTCATAAGGTCCTTCCACCATAGCCATGTCCTTAGAAGCAGTAACGGCAGCGTAATAAATGGTTTCAAACACCTCTTTGTTCAACTGGCGTGCCTCCGGAGAATCGAAGGGGAAACGCATTTTAATAAAGGTATCTGCCAAACCCTGTACACCAATTCCAATAGGACGATGACGCATATTGCTATTTCTAGCTTCTGGAACAGGATAGTAGTTGTGGTCTATAATCTTATTCAGGTTTTTGGTAACCTGGTAAGAAACTTTAAACAAACGATCGTGATCGAACTCTCCGTCCTTTACAAACTTGGGAAGTGCGATAGAGGCCAAGTTGCATACTGCCACCTCGTCTGGCGCAGTGTACTCTACAATTTCTGTGCACAGGTTGGATGATTTAATGGTACCCAGGTTTTTCTGGTTGGATTTACCATTACAGGCATCCTTGTACAACATGTAAGGTGTACCCGTCTCAATTTGAGACTCAATGATTTTATACCAAAGGTCTTGGGCTTTTACTTTCTTACGCCCTTTCCCTTCACTCTCGTAACGCGTGTATAGCTTTTCAAACTCTTCTCCATGTGCATCAGAAAGTCCAGGACATTCGTTTGGACACATTAACGTCCATTCGCCATTCTCTTCTACGCGCTTCATGAATAAATCGGGTACCCAAAGCGCATAGAATAAATCTCTGGCGCGCATTTCTTCTTTTCCGTGGTTTTTCTTTAAATCCAGGAAGTCGAAAACATCCGCATGCCAGGGTTCTAAGTAGATGGCAAAAGAACCTTTTCTTTTCCCCCCCCCTTGATCCACGTAACGTGCAGTATCATTAAACACCTTTAGCATGGGTACAATTCCGTTGGATGTACCGTTGGTGCCTTTGATATAACTTCCTTTTGCGCGGATATCGTGAATGCTTAGGCCAATTCCACCTGCAGATTGAGAAATTTTAGCACACTGCTTCAGCGTATCATAAATTCCAGTGATGCTATCTTCTTTAGCCGTAAGCAAGAAACAAGAAGACATTTGTGGCTTAGGAGTACCTGCATTAAATAAAGTTGGTGTTGCGTGCGTAAACCAACCTTGAGACATCATGTTGTATGTCTCTATTGCAGACTCAATATCATCGTGGTGAATACCGATGGCCACGCGCATTAACATTTGCTGCGGACGCTCAGTAATTTTCCCATTTAGCTTTAATAAGTACGAGCGCTCTAGCGTTTTAAACCCAAAAAAGTCATAGTTAAAATCGCGGTCGTAAATGATGCTTGAATCCAGTAGCTCAGCATTTTTCTGGATAATCTGGTGAATATCATCGGCCAAAAGAGAAGCGCGATCTCCGGTTTTTGGGTCTTTGTATTCGTACAAAGCCTTCATGGTTCTAGAGAAAGACTTGTCGGTATTTTTGTGCAGGTTGCTCACCGCAATCCGCGATGCCAGAAGGGCGTAATCGGGGTGCGTTATGGTATTGGTTGCCGCAACCTCCGCTGCCAGGTTATCCAGCTCAACGGTGCTTACACCTTCGTAAACTCCCTCAATAACCTTCATGGCTATTTTGGCAGGCTCTACCGCCGGATCCAATCCATAGCAAAGCTTCTTAATTCTCGCAGTGATTTTATCAAACTTCACTACTTCCTTCCGGCCGTCTCTCTTAATTACATACATGGGCTCTAATACTAAATGGGTTAATAAATGGGTGGATATTTCTAAAAGTCCTCGTCAAAAGCAATGGACTTGGATCCCCCACCGGAAAGGACACCGGCTTTCTGGTAATCGCCCACACGCTTCTCAAAGAAATTGGTTTTACCCTGTAGAGAAATCATTTCCATAAAGTCAAATGGATTCTCCACATTGTAAATCTTATTGTTACCGAGCTCCACCAATAAACGGTCGGCAACAAATTCTATGTATTGGGTCATTAAATCGCTGTTCATCCCAATTAACTTAACGGGCAGCGCATCGGTTACAAATTCCTTTTCAATCTCTACCGCATCGGTAATTATCTTTTGAATTTGCTCTTTAGGTAATTTGTTTATCAAGTGCTTGGTATACAACAAGCAAGCAAAGTCACAGTGCAATCCTTCATCTCTGGAGATCAACTCATTAGAAAAAGAAAGGCCGGGCATCAAGCCTCGTTTCTTTAACCAGAAAATTGAACAGAAAGAGCCTGAGAAGAAAATACCTTCCACGGCAGCAAAAGCGACCAAACGCTCAGCAAAGGAGCCGTTGTCAATCCAACGCAATGCCCAGTCTGCTTTTTTCTTCACGCAGTCAAGCGTTTCAATAGCGTTAAACAAGCGGTCTTTTTCTGCTTTTTCTTTGATGTAGGTATCAATTAAAAGGGAATAGGTTTCGGAATGGATGTTCTCCATAGCTATTTGAAAACCGTAGAAAAACTTCGCCTCGGTGTATTGCACCTCTGCTACAAAGTTCTCTGCCAGATTCTCATTTACAATTCCATCAGAAGCAGCAAAAAATGCTAATACATGCTTAATGAAATGGCGCTCATCATCATTCAGTTTATTCTCCCAGTCAATTAAATCGGGCTCTAAATCAATTTCTTCGGCTGTCCAAAAACTAGCTTCTGCTTTTTTGTAGAAAGCCCAAATGTCATCGTGTTGAATGGGAAATAAAACGAAACGATTGTTGTTCTCCTTTAAAATTGGTTCCTCTTGCTTACTCATAATTCTCTCTTTTATTGGAATACTTTATTCAGTAACGAAAAATTCCAAAATTCTTTTCGATACCCACATTTCTAACCTGAATACTAAGGGAGGGTTCGCTCTTTACAAAAATCAAAAAACAAGGCGGTTTTCGGGGCTATTTTGCCTTGGAGTTTTGCACAGCAATAGGGGGATAAAATAGCTAAACCTTAATCGATAAAGGGCTTAACCATGGTGAATAAAATATTCGACTAACAGGGCATCATTTTTGCTTAGTAGCCTTAAACTGTTGGTAGGCAATATTTACCTC
>JBMYJC010000244.1:0-3827 GCA_049594055.1 Luteibaculum sp.
CTCATTGGGATCTTTTATTTCCAAAAGCGGCTCAAAATCCTCTGACCATGCACTGGCAAAATACAAACCGCGCTCCTGCACCCAGTTATCAAAGTCTTGCGCCTCCAGTTTATTTGGGCTATTAAAAATGGGATGTTTGGGTTGAAGGAGTTTTATTTCAGCGTTTTCATCGGTTACCCGATCTCTTCCAATTTCCAAATTCGTGGGAGCAATTGGCGCCTTTATCTCGCTTAAAAAATTAAGTGTGTTGTACTGTACCAGTACATTCCCTCCATTTTTAGCGTAGTCCCAAAGGTCTTCAGATTTCTTGGCCAACCACTCCTGGGTATTATATGCTCTAATCCCAGTTACAATAGCCTTAAAATCTGTCTTTTTTATAAAATCCCAGTTGGATTCGTTGAGTTCAACCACGGTATATCCAAGGCGCGCAAGCACATCGGGAATTTCGTCACCCGCACCTTTTATATAACCCACCTTCCCTCCTGGCGTTGCGGTTTCAACTGGGCTAAGGCGGATAACAGCTCCCGTTTGCAAATACTGCTTAAGTATGTGTGGATAATTGACGGTTTGCAGTTGCAAAACCTGTGGATTGGGTCTATTCCAGAAAAACTTGAGCAGTCCGGGCTCTGCATTTTCCAGCTTCTTAACCTGAAGACTTACACGCTTTTTTTCGCCTGCTTCAAGGGATAATTCCACCCCGCTGGGCTCTACCTCCCAACCCGAGGGAACGCTTATTCCTAAACTGCGGGATTGTTTCTGCTTACTAAAATTCTCTATTTCAAAGCTTATCGTTTCTGGCTCGCTTTTTATTCCAATGTGCAAAGAGGTGTTCAATGACAGCAACACGGGGTCTACAACCGGCAATGGTTCGTAGCGTTCACCATAATCAGATTCTACTCGTTTATGGTACACGGGTACAGATACTTCGAAGCTCTCTGACAGAATTTGAAGCTTAAACTTTGCTGTAAGCCGGGGCTCAGATTCTGCCTGTTCCAAAAGGGCCAGATCTTTAAATGCGTAGGTTCCCAATTGAGCCTCATTCTCTAACCAGTATGCGTTGCTTAATGAGAAATCTTCGGGTACGTGAATCTTCTGGTTTGCCTTGTATTCCTTATTTCCGCCAATAGGAGAAAAAGATTTGTGGAAATCTCCGCTGCTAAACTCAACACCGTTGATACTTGCACCAATGGGTTCCGCTGCCACAGCCGTAATTTCAATATCCAAACTATCTCCTCTTGCTACCAGCTTTGCATCACTAACTGCTTCAACATGCAGTTGTGCGCAAGCAACTATCAATCGATCTATTCCGGCAATTGCATCCTTAAAAAAACTGTTTTCGCCTTTACTTAAAGCCTTTTTTATGGCCAGTAATTCATCTATATTTTTCCAGCTTGCTTCAAAATCAAAATTCCGCAATGCCTTTACAAAAGCCTCATCTACTTTAGCCCCTTCGGGAAATCTACTCCAGTTATTATTTATGCCCTCCAGTACATCGGTGTAGAAGTTTTCTCCTTTCACGGGCTTAAAATATTCGGTGATCTCACCTCGGTTCCAACTGCGACCAAAGCCTTGGCATTTGTGCATAGATCGCGCCTGTGAGGCAATCTCCCCTGCACTTAATCCCAATAAAGGAATGCTTGCTCCCACATTCATTTCAATATCCTGTTCCAGGAGTTTGGGGTCTCTGCGCCAGCTGTAACTGTTCCAAGCAAGGCGTTTAGGTTGCCACACTGCCACGCGTTGCAATTGCTCGGGGTATTGTGTAGGATCTCCAGCTAAATCAAATGCGCGTTCGGCAAGAATGGCCGATGCCGCGTGGTGCCCATGACCTGCCTCTGCGTTGGGTGGAAAACGGGTGATTATAACATCGGGTTTGAAGTAGCGAATAACGTAAACCAGGTCGCCCAATACTTGGTCCTCGTTCCAGATTTGCATGGTTTCTTCTGCCGATTTGGAATAGCCAAAATCTATGGCGTGAGAAAAAAACTGCCTGCCCCCATCAATTTTTCTAGCCTCTAATAGTTCTTGTGTGCGCAATACTCCCAACAGCGGACCAATTTCGCTACCAATTAGATTCTGGCCTCCATCGCCACGGGTAAAAGAAAAATATGCGGTTTCTACATTGCGGGTGTTTTCCAACCAAGAGATTACGCGGGTGTTTTCATCATCGGGATGTGCGGCTACGTACAGCACACGCTGTGGCTTTGCCAACTGCTTTAATTCCAGGAAAATCTGGTTTGTGGGAAGTACTGTTCTGCTTGGGTTTTGAGCCTGAGAAGAAAAAAATGCCAGGCCTAGAAAAAGAGAAACAAAAATGAGTTTGCGCATGGTAGGTTGTAACAATTGCCGACCAAAAATAGAAAAGCACCCCTCGGTGCTTAGCCTAACATTAAAATTTGAGGCTATTTAACAGCTATTCCTCGTATAAAATCTCCTCGTATTGAGGCAGGTAACCTACAATTCTAAATTCTGTGCGCCTGTTTTTTGCCCGTCCCACTGGGTTATCAGAACCATCGGGGTTTTGGTTGGGAGCAATGGGCCTGGATTCTCCATAGCCAGCCGCCACTAGACGGTCTTCTGGTATTCCTTTTTGGATGAGGTAGTTCACCACACTCTGGGCTCTTCTGAGGGATAAATCCTGGTTGTAAGCATCAGATCCAAACCAATCGGTATGCGAAGATATTTCTACTTGAATGGTTGGATTGGCAGCTAAGATCTCGAAGATGGTGGTATCTATGTTTTGTTTGGAAGCCTCCGTTAAATAATCCTCATCAAAGGGATAGTAAATGTTTTTAATTACAATGGGCTGCTTGGTTTCAATCAGTAGCTTTATCTGCTCGGCAGATATTTTCGCGTCATCTTTTATCCCTTCCGTGCTCACCGATTTACCTGCTTTGAGATAGCCGTCCTTCTCTGCAACAATACGGTATTTCTCATCGGGTTGCACGCGAAAGCGGTAGCGGCCTTCATCGTCTGCCATGGTCTCTTTTACCAGGACTTTTTTTCCGCCCAAATCCTTGTACAACTTAACGTTTACCTTGTTTTTCTCCTTATCGCCAGGAATAAGAAAATCCACCGAGCCCTCAATTTCCACCTCAATAATTTTCTTCTTGTAGTGGCGAAAAATGTCATCGCAACAAGTGGCACCTTGCAAGGAGTTTACTCCTTCCCGGTTAGAGGTAAAATAACCGCTGGCCGAGTCTTCGGCAAAATAAAAAAGATCGTCTGCACCAGAATTTATAGGCGCTTTAATGTTAAAGGGACTGGCCCAGGTGGAAGCATAGCCATTGATATAAAATATGTCCATGCCACCATATCCGGGGATTCCATTGGAAGAAAAATAGAGGGTTTTTAGGTGGTTGTTGTAAAAGGGGGTAACCTCGTCTTTAGCCGTGTTTAATTTTTCTCCACAGTTTTTTGGATCGCTAAAGCCGCCAGAAGCATTTTGCAGTGCATACCAAATATCTTTTCCACCAATACCCCCGCTTCGGTCCGAAACAAAATAGATCATTTGCTTCCCATCTGGCCCCAAGGCAAAACAAGGTTGCGTTTGTGTGCTGCCACGTTCGTTTAATTGCTTCATGGGTTCCGGCTCTTGCCAAATGCCATTTTTCTTACGGGAGATGAATAATTCGCAGCTGTAGTAGGTTGGACTCTTTTTACTGCACTTGGAAAATGCCAGAAGGGTGTAATCGTGGTTAAAACTCAGGTTTCCTACATCGTACAGCGAATCGCTAACTGGTAAGTTGTGGGGAACAACCTTAAACAGGGAATCGCTTAGTTTTTCGCCCAAATAAATTTTGGCTTTTGGCAGCTCATTTTCGTAG
>JBMYJC010000245.1:0-3824 GCA_049594055.1 Luteibaculum sp.
GGTGGAAGGAGATCTAGATCAAGTTCAGATGGGCGATACCATTACCGTGGAACTGGATCTTAGCCTGGCAGATACCGTGATCAGCAAAACTGTAAGAGTGCTGGTAAGAAATTCCTATGATCCAAATGATAAGCAGGTGAGTTTACCGGTAATTGATTTTGAGGATTACCAGGAACAGGTGCCAACTTTGGATTACCTAATTCGCTTTCAGAATACTGGAAACGACACCGCCTTTAACATTACGGTAACCGATACCATTAGCAGCGATTTGGACCTGAATAGCTTTGTAATGGGCGCTTCTTCCCATGATTTTACGTTTAATGTGGATGATAACCGGATAATTACTTGGGAATTCAAAAACATAAACCTACCCGATAGTGGAACCAATCAGCTTGCTAGTAATGGATATTTAACTTTTAGCATGCAGCCTAAAAGCGGTTTGGCATTGGGAACCGAAATTCGCAATCACGCAAACATCTATTTTGATCTAAATCCGCCAATCATTACAGAGGATGCCATAAGCACCATTCAACAAACTACAGGGATTGGGGAATTGGCAGCACTGGGAACTCAAGTTTACCCGAACCCTGCAAGGGATGCAATCACAGTGCATGCACACAAGGCTTTAGAAAAGGTTTTCATTTTGGATCAATCTGGAAGGGAAGTAATGCGAGTAGAGCTTAAACCTGGAAAGCAGAAAATTGCTATTTCGGACTTGGATGCTGGATTGTATATCCTGGATTTTAAAACGAAACAGGGCGAATCTTTCCACAGTAAATTGCTAGTGGAATAAACCCAAATTATGCGATAGAGCATAATTTGCCATTAAAGCAGACGAAAGCCTTGCTTTGTCTGGGTTAACCCTGACAAAAACGCCTTCTCGGAGGCGTTTTTCGTCAATATTCAGTAGAAGATTTTGTTGGTTATTCTCAAAACTTCTAATGAATATTATGGGATAAATAATAACATCAGGAAAATGGAAAAGGGGCTCGTAATTTTGGAGCCCCTTTTTTTACATGAAAAACTTTTCTGGATTTGTATTTAACGCTGCTTAATCCTGAGATTGATTTAGAAAATGAGGGGAGGGAAGAAAGAAAACAAATCTTCCAATAGACAATGAGCAATAATTAAAACCCTAATATTTTAGGCAGATAGATAAAACCTGCAATCAGCAAGGCGCCTAGGGCAGCAAAAAAAACCGCTCCGGCAGCCAGGTCTTTAATCTTTCCAACTACTGGAGATTTTTCGGGGTGGATAAAATCCATAATCTCTTCTATTGCGGTGTTTAACACTTCGGCTACAATAACCCCAGTGGCGGCCCCTATGGTAATTGCCCATTCTACTAAACTGAGTTCTAACAGATAATTGGCAAGGCAAACCAGTAAAAAGGAAACTCCGTGAAAACGCACATGCTTTTCCCGGAAGGAAAGTATGGCGCCTTTTAAAGCATAGCCAAAGCTTTTTACTTCGTCTTTAATACTCAAGTTCTTTCAGTTTTTGTTGCCATTTCCATGCGTGGTGCAAGGCTTCCTCCAAGCTGTATTGGGCTTTCCAATTCAGCTTCTGCTCTATTTTATCGGTATTAGCATAAACCGATTCTACATCTCCTGGTCTTCTTGGACCAATTTTATAGGCCAAATCTTTAGAGCAAGATTTTAAAAAGCAGTCCACTACTTCCAAAACCGTATTTCCCTGGCCGGTCCCCACGTTAAAGACCTCAGGTTTTTCCTGGCTGTGCTTTAAATAGTCCAGTGCTCGTACATGTGCATCGGCCAAATCCATAACGTGAATGTAATCGCGTATGGCCGATCCATCGCGGGTATTGTAGTCATCCCCAAAAACGGTGAGTTCCTTTCTAATTCCTGCCGCAGTTTGGGTGATAAAAGGCACCAAATTATTGGGAACTCCTAGCGGTAATTCTCCAATTTTTGCGCTGGGGTGGGCTCCGATGGGGTTAAAATAGCGCAGCAGCACCGATTTAAATTTCTTGTTGGCGCTTTGGTAATCGGTTATAATATTCTCGCAGATAATTTTGGTATTTCCGTATGGAGACTCTGCTTGTTGTCTTGGGGTATCTTCTTTAACTGGCAAATTTTTGGGTTGGCCGTAAACCGTGCAACTGGAAGAAAATACCAGTTGGGAAATGCGCTCTTTTTCCATGGCTTGCAACAAGGCAATTAGGCCTTGCACATTGTTGTGGTAATAAGTCAGCGGTTTCTCAACCGATTCTCCAACGGCCTTAAATGCCGCAAAATGAATAACGGCCTGTATGTTTTTTTCCTTGGAAAACAGGTTTTGGTAATCTGCTAATTGCGTACAATCCAGTTGATAAAAAGGGATTTTCTGCTGGCAAATCTCCTCTAGGGCTCCAAGAACCTCAATTTTGGAATTGCTGAGGTTGTCCATTATAACGGGCTTAAATCCCGCGTTTACCAGCGAAACCACCGTGTGCGATCCAATAAATCCGGCTCCACCGGTAACAAGTATTTTTGGCATGCTTTGGCTATTGCGCGCAAATTAACAAAGTATCCTGCTAATGGCGCTAAAACTATAGTTTTGCATGCCAAACCTTACTTAAGATGGAGGAGTTTAAAGGATTTTTAGTGCAGGAGAAAAATGGAAAAATGCTTCGTTCTGTTGAAAGCCTTCCAGCCGTTTTTTTGCCAGATAATGATTTACTTATAAAAGTCTCATATAGCGCTTTAAATTATAAAGACGCTCTCTCGGCTAGTGGCCACCGCGGAATTACCAAAAAATTCCCGCATATACCGGGCATTGATGCGGTTGGAGAGATTGTAAAAGCAAAAGGAAAATGGCGGGTAGGACAAAAAGTAATTGTTACTAGTTACGATTTGGGTATGAACACTTCCGGCGGATTTGGTGAATATATTTCTGTTCCCCAAGATTGGCCGGTATTATTGCCCGAGGGCATGTCCGAAAAGGAAGCCATGATCTATGGAACCTCGGGTTTTACCGCTGCGCTTGCTTTGTTCCAGATGGAAAAAATGGGACAGAGTCCAGAATATGGTAGAGTACTGGTTACTGGTGCCACCGGTGCCGTTGGTACCGCAGCAATTGCATTGTTAAGAAAAGCGGGTTATGCCCCAGTGGCTTCCACAGGAAAAAGTCAGGCTACGGGAGATTTGGTTCAGCTGGGGGCTGTTGAAATTATAAGCCGCGAGGCCGTTAACGATGATTCCAACAAACCCTTTTTAAGTCCCAAATGGGGCGGAGCCATTGATACCGTAGGAGGTAACACCTTGGCCACTATTTTAAAAGAGGCCAAGGCCAATGCAAATATTGCGGTGTGCGGCTTAGTGTCCTCAGCAGATTTTAGCACTACCGTGTATCCATTCATAATAAAGGGAAATAACTTGTTAGGAGTAGAAACCGCTACTTGCCCCAGAGAAGTTCGCGAGGAAATATGGAAGCGATTGGCAAGTACCTGGGCCTTTGAATTACCCAATAAAATGATCCGAGAAGTTAGTTTGGACGGGCTAAATGCCGAGATCGAAAAGATGCTTGAAGGGAAAAGTTACGGGAAAGTAATTTTGAAACACAGGTAAAAAGCATCCACGAGTAGTTTAATTCGTCCGATAAATTAAAGGTTGACCTCCTTTTTAATAAGGAATCTGCTACCTTTATTTTAATCACCAACGCATTAAACTTGTTCGGGAAAATTAAGTGGATAGCAAGCTTACTTGTTTGTCTTGGGGCTCTTGGCCTCCAGGCACAAATTCCTGGTATTCCTATTCCTGGTGTTGGAATTCCCGGTGGAGGGGGTATTCCCGTTCCCGATAACTTACTCTACGATTATCCCAATC
>JBMYJC010000246.1:0-3796 GCA_049594055.1 Luteibaculum sp.
CACATGGGTAGGATTTGGATGGCTTACTGGGTATTTCCACTTCCTAACCAGTTTGGTTCTTTATGGGTGAACTTTAACTCACCGCTACTTTGGGACGTTTTTGCGATCTCTACTTATTTCTCAGTATCGCTAATTTTCTGGTACATCGGGTTAATTCCCGACTTCGCTACCATTCGAGACAGAGTGACTGATCCAATTAAAAAGAAAGTTTACGGAATGTTGAGCTTTGGTTGGTCTGGAAATGCAAAACACTGGAATCGTTTTGAGGAAGTTTCTCTTGTATTAGCAGGTTTAGCAACTCCGCTGGTATTCTCGGTTCACTCCATTGTATCCATGGACTTTGCCACCTCGGTAATTCCAGGTTGGCATACCACTATTTTCCCGCCCTACTTCGTTTCGGGTGCGGTATTCTCAGGTTTTGCCATGGTATTAACACTGTTGCTTATTATGAGAAAAGCAATGCATTTGGAGTCTTACATTACAATAAAGCATGTAGAGTACATGAATATTGTAATCATTGTAACTGGTTCCATAGTGGGTGTGGCTTACTTAACTGAGCTGTTTATCTCGTGGTATTCTGGTGTGGAATATGAATCATACGCTTTCATCAACCGCTTTTCAGGACCTTATGCTTGGGCCTACTGGTGTATGATGACCTGTAACGTGATTTCACCTCAGCTTTTTTGGATCAAAAAAATCAGAACCAACTTATTTGCAACCTTTATCCTGTCTATTGTGGTAAATATTGGAATGTGGTTCGAGCGTTTTGTAATTATCGTTACCTCACTTCACAGAGATTACCTTCCATCCTCCTGGACTATGTTCTACCCTACTTGGGTAGATATAGGGGTGTTTATTGGTACACTTGGAATTTTCTTCACTTTATTCTTATTGTTTGCGCGCTACTTCCCGGTATTGGCCTTAAATGAACTAAAGACCATTCTAAAATCTTCGGGAGAGTCGTACAAAAATGAAGATCATTAATCGCTGAACATGGCTAAGAACGAGAAAGTTATATACGCAATGTACGATGATGATGGCACCTTGATGAAGGCTGCTAAGTCATTGGTAGATAAGGGAGTTCGGGTAAAAGACGTTTTTTCTCCTTTCCCAATTCACGGAATTGATCCAATTATTGGAGTAAGACCTACGCGTCTTGGAGACATGGCATTTATCTACGGTTTAACAGGAATGACCCTGGCACTTATTGCCATGCGTTATTTTATGATTATTGACTGGCCAATGAACATTGGTGGTAAACCCAGTTTTTCCCTACTGCAAAACCTTCCTGCATTTATTCCAGTGACCTTTGAGTTCACGGTATTGTGTGCAGCTCACGGAATGGCTATTACTTATTTGTTAAGAAATAAAACACTCCCTTTTGTACCAGCGCGTAATCCAGATCCTCGCACAACAGATGATAAGTTCGTGATGGAGATCAGAACCGAGGACAATCATCATGTTAATGCGGCTGAATTAAGCGATTGGGTGTCTGAAACACATCCCTTTGAGCTTGAAGAAAAGGCTTACGAGGTAGAAGAGGAAGAAAAATATTAAAGAACTGTTTGCCCAATGAATATTAAAGCAATAGTTGGAAGTGTAGCTACAGCAGCTGTAATAGTTTCCTGTAGTCCAAATGAACAAAGCCCAGGGGTAGAGTATATGCCAGACATGTATCGTTCTCCAGCAGTTGAGGCTTATGTTGATTATGAAAACCTAGAGGAGCAATCGGTGAGAAAACCGGTAGATGGTACCATTGTAAACACGGGTAACAGTTCAACTGCTTGGATTAATTTTCCTTACCCCTATCCCAACACGCCAGAAGGTTATGAGAGCGCTGGAACCTCATTGAAGTCGCCACTTAAAACCACTGAAGCTACGATAGCACAAGGAAAAGAGATTTACACCAAATTTTGCCAACACTGTCACGGTGAGAAGGGCGCTGGAGATGGAGCAGTTGTAACCAACGGAGGTTATCCTCAACCACCTGCTTACACGGGTACCTTAAAAGGTCTAGCGGAAGGAAAAATGTTCCACACCATTACCTACGGTAAAGGTCAAATGGGCTCTCACGCTTCGCAGCTGAATAAAGAGGAAAGATGGTTGGTAATCCAGTACGTTAAAACCTTGATGTACGATGGAACTAACCCTGATTTAACACCGAAAACTGAGGAGGTTCCTGCAGCTGAGGGATTAACTGCAGAAAACATTTAAATACACAGAGCATGGAGTTTGTATTTACAAAGAAAGCTAAGAGATCAACGTTTCTTTTAATGGCATTGGGTGTCATCTCTGTGGTTGCTGGTATTTTTACTGCAGATGGAGATCACTTTTGGTCAAACATTTTAGTCAATAGCTTCTTTTTTCTAGCCATCGGACTAGGCGCCTTATTTTTCTATGCACTTCAGTATGCAACGGAAACGGGTTGGTCTGCTCTGGTAAAAAGAATCTTTGAGGGAATTTATTCCAGTATTCCAGTCTTTGGAGGAATATTAGCCATTGTACTTTTAGTAGGTTCACTGGGTGGACACCATATCTACCATTGGATGGATCCGCATGTTTACGAGCCTCTATTAGAGGATGGTACACCAAACGAGCATTACGATGCGATAATTGCCAATAAAAAGCCTTTCCTAAACCTTCCTTTCTTTTGGTTTAGAACACTGGTTTACCTTGCTACATTTATTCTGTTTGCCAGATTCTTCCGTAAGAAGAGTTTGCAAGAAGATGAAGTAGGAGGAAACGAAATCCACAAATTACTATATCGCAGGGGGGCATTATTCCTTGTTTTCTTTGCGGTTTTTTCCTCTACTCTTTCCTGGGATTGGTTGATGTCCATTGATACCCATTGGTTCTCCACCATGTATGGTTGGTACACATTCTCTGGAATGTGGGTATCTGCAATGATTACCGCAATTCTTTTAATCCGCTGGTTGAAGGGTAAAGGATATTTGCCATACGTAAATGAGAACCACATTCACGATTTAGGAAAATGGATGTTTGCACTGAGCTTCTTATGGACTTATCTGTGGTTTAGCCAGTTTATGTTGATTTGGTACTCTGATATTCCAGAAGAGGTAACCTACTTTAAAGAGCGTATAGACGACTTTACCATCCCTTACTTTTTGATGTTAGCGGTGAATTTCATTTTCCCAATGGTGATGTTGATGTCTCGCCAGGCAAAAAGAACTAACAGCATATTGCTTTTTGTGGGTGGATTAATTTTCCTGGGACACTGGTTTGATGTTTATCTAATGGTGATTCCTGGAGCTACACACCACTGGCATTATGGACTTTTTGAGGCTGGAACATTCCTAGGTTTCCTTGGGTTGTTCCTATACATGACTTTAAATGCATTTACTAAAGCTTCTTTCCTACCTAAAAACCATCCGTTCTTAGAAGAAAGTAAGCACATGCACATTTAACAGAATAAGCTGTTACAGGATTAGAAAATTGATGTTGAGATGAGCAAATTCATGCTTTTAGTAGTTCTAGTTTTAGTTGTCGTTGCAATAGCACAGCTTACTCGTGTGTACGAGTTAGGACGTAAATTAAAAAGACAGAGGGAAGAAGAAATCTCTGTTGCCAATAATCGCTTGAATGCCAACCTATGGTTAGTGTTCATGATATTCTTCTACATGTTCTTTATCGTGCTTACCGTTTACTATTGGGATAAAATGTTACCCCAATCGGCATCTGAACACGGAGATAACCTGGATTGGTTAATGGGGCTTAACCTGATATTGGTTACGGCTGTTTTCTTTGTTGTTAATACCCTCTTGTTCTGGTTTAGTTA
>JBMYJC010000247.1:0-3793 GCA_049594055.1 Luteibaculum sp.
AATTCTTTCGTCTGGATTTTTTAGGATAATACGCAAACTGGTATTGCGCGAAAAGTATGCCCAGATCCAGTTGATAAAAACAATGATTTTGTTTCGTACCGTTAGTATGAGCCATAAGTGCAGGGCCATCCAGGTTAACCAAGCAAAAAAGCCCTGAAACTTTAAATAGGGTAAGTCTACCACCGCCTTGTTGCGGCCAATGGTTGCCATAGACCCTTTGTCGTTGTACTCAAATGCCAGGAGCTCTTTGTTTTCTTCTATGGCTTTTAGATTTTTAGCCAGCAGCAAGGCCTGGTTAATAGCAACATTGGCTAATTGCGGATGCCCATACGGATACTTTTCCGTGTGCATTTCGGCTTGGTCGCCCAGTACATATACATGCTTAAGCTGCGGGATCTGATTGAAGCGATCTACTAATATCCTTCCGCTTCTGCTGTATAATTCCTGGTCTAAACCTTCCAAACTATTTGCTTTAACCCCAGCCGACCAAATAACCGTTTTGCTGGGAAACTCCTTTCCATCCTGGGTAATTAAAGTTTTACCATCGTAGGTTTTTACAATGGTCTGCGTTAAAATCTCCACACCCATTTCTTCCAGGTATTTTCGGGAGTATTTATGACTATTCTCACTCATGCTATTGAGGGTATTGGGACTTCCCTCTATGAGTATGATTCGAAGTTTGGAGAAATCAATCCGGTGGTAATCTTGCGGTAGGATAGAGTTTCTAATCTCTGCAAGAGCCCCGGCCATTTCCACTCCAGTAGGCCCTGCGCCCACAATAATTAAGTTGTAAAGCTCCTCTTTGGCTTCCTCGCCTTGGTTGATGATTTCTTCAAAGATTTGCAGGATATGGTTGCGCACCGAAATGGCATCGTAAGTTGATTTTAAAGCCAGGGTGTTTTTCTCTATTTCTGCATTTCCAAAATAGTTGGTTTTACAACCCATGGCCAGCACCAGGTAATCGTAGGGCTGATCTCCAATGTCTGTTTTAAGCAGCTTGTTTTGGGTATCCACCCCCTTTACTTTGGTTACGCGTACACGAACGTGCTTTTTGCGCTTAAACAAATAGCGAATTGGAAATGAGATGGTGGAGGGCTCCAATTGCGATGTTGCAACCTGGTAAAAGAGCGGTTGAAACTGGTGGTGATTGATCTTGTCCACAATCAACACCTCAAAATATTTGGGATCCAGTTTTCTAGCCAGGTTAATTCCGGCAAATCCGGCTCCCACAATCACCACCTTTTTTTTCTCCGGCATGCTAAAGCTTTAATTCAGTTTTATCTCCAGAGGATACAAGGCTTGCAGCTGATCTAAAATCTCTGGGCTTGGCACAGCCTTAATCTTGCGACTAATCATTTCCACCCGCATTTTTCGCTCTGTATCAATGAGATTAAACTTAAGTAATAACCTTCCTTTAGGATCTCCCAGTAGTTCTTCAAGCTCAGCAATCAGGCTGTCAGTAACTTCATCAATGGGAGCGCTAATTTGCAATTCTTTGGGTTCGGTTTCTAACACTTCTTGCAAGGAGCCCATTTTTAAAAATTTAAGCTCTAACTCGTTATTCCGCCAGGGTTGTCTAACAGCAGAACAACGCGCGTAAACAAAGGTGTTGGCAATTAAGTGTACGCGCATGTTCTTATAATCATCTCGGAATAAGAGAAACTCTCTGGATTTGGTGTAATCTTCAATTACAAAGCGCCCGTAGGGGTTACCTCTTTTATCGGTGATTTCCTTAACCGAGGTAATCATTCCGGCAATGCGTATTTCGTTGCGCTGCAATTGCTCTAAATTATCAAGCTCTGCGATGTCGGTATTCTTAATAAAGGCAATCTCGTGTTTGTAAATGTCCAGCGGGTGACCCGATATGTAAATTCCAACCACCTCCTTCTCTCGGTTTAAGCGATAGAGTTCGTTCCAGGGTTCGCATTCTGGAATTTGTGGATTTTGGATTGCCACTTCTTCTACGTTTCCAAATAAATCTGGCGGAGCGTCTTTGCTCTCCTGGAAAGATTGCCCAAAGCGCGCAAGCTGCTCCAAAAAGGTACCGCCATTGCCATCGCCTTCGAAAAAACTGCTCCGATGAACCTCGGGAAAATCGTCTAAGGCTCCAGCTAAAACCAAGCCCTCCAGGGTTTTCTTGTTTATGATTTTGTAATCGATTCGCTTAAAGAAATCAAACAAATCGCTAAAAGGCCCATTATTTTCCCGCTCCTTTACAATGCTTAGTACCGCATTCTCGCCAACCCCTTTAATAGCACCCATTCCAAAACGGATTTCGCCTTTATCGTTCACGGTAAACCGATACTTAGATTCGTTTACCGAAGGCCCCAACACGGGCGATTTTAAACGGCGGCATTCCTCCATAAAAAAGGTCACCGTTTTTATGTCATTCATGTTGTTAGACAACACAGAGGCCATAAATTCGGCTGGATAATGTGCCTTTAAGTAAGCCGTTTGGAAGGCCACATAGGCATAACACGTGGAGTGCGATTTGTTAAAAGCATAACTGGCAAAAGCTTCCCAATCTGTCCACACCTTTTCGCAGATCTCTTTGGCATGACCGTTTTTGGCACATCCCTCCAAAAACTTGGGTTTCATTTTATCCAGCACATCCCGCTTTTTCTTACCCATTGCTTTACGCAGGGTATCGGCCTCACCTTTGGTGAAACCTGCCAGGTGCTGAGAGAGTAACATCACCTGCTCCTGATACACTGTAATCCCATAAGTCTCCTTCAGGTGCCCTTCCATGGCATCCAAGTCGTAGGTGATCTTTTCCTTACCGTGTTTTCTGGCAATAAAGTTGGGAATGTAAGCTATGGGGCCTGGCCGATAAAGGGCATTCATGGCAATAAGGTCACCAAACTGATCCGGTTTAAGCGCTTTTAGGTGCTTTTGCATTCCAGGAGATTCGTACTGGAATATGGCTACCGTTTCCCCGCGGTGAAAAAGCTCATAAGTTTTGGGATCGTCCAAGGGAATCTCATCTGGATCTATCTTGATCCCATGGCGCTCCGCTATATTTTCAATGGCGTGGTTGATAATGGTTAGGGTTTTTAAACCCAGGAAGTCCATTTTTAGCAGACCCGCGCTCTCCACCACGGCATTGTCGAACTGCGTTACGCGCAATTCCGAATCTTTGGCATTGGCGACCGGAACAAAATTGGTGATGTCCTCTGGAGTAATAATTACCCCGCAAGCATGCACACCCGTGTTCCGCATGGAGCCCTCCAAGACCTTGGCCTTCTGAATGGTTTGTGCAATGGCATCATTTCCCTGCGCTAGTTTTCTAAATTCTTGCGCTTTTTCCAGGTCATCCTTATTGAGTTTGGCTGCCAGTGCCTTGTCATCTGCATCTAACAAAAAGCCCAGCTTGGTAAAATCTGGGATGAGTTTTGCAATGCGGTCGGCATCGGAAAGTGGCAGCTCAAGAACCCGGGCAGTATCTCTAATGGCAGATTTTGCTGCCATACTACCGTAAGTAATAATTTGCGCTACCTGGCTGGATCCGTATTTATTGATAACCCAATCGATAATCTTTCCGCGGCCCTCATCGTCAAAATCAATATCAATATCGGGAAGTGAAACACGATCTGGATTTAAAAAACGCTCAAAAAGTAGATCGTATGTAATGGGGTCTACATTGGTAATTCCTATGCAATAGGCTACAGCCGAACCCGCTGCGGAACCTCTACCAGGACCAACGGAAACACCCATTTTTCGCGCCTGATTGGTAAAATCCTGTACAATTAAGAAATAGCCCGGATAACCCGTATTGGAAATGGTTTCCAACTCA
>JBMYJC010000248.1:0-3788 GCA_049594055.1 Luteibaculum sp.
TAAAAACCCCAGATTCAATTGCCTGGGTAAATCTAATTTTTCCGCTTCCATAAATCCAATAGGGGGAACCCCAGGGAAAGAGAATTCCATTTTAGACAGCACCTTTTCCGGACTTCCGCTTGTATTTAAAAGTCCGCAAATTTTAACGGAGAACAGCATATGGCTGGAATTTGAAAATCCTATTAGTTCTTTGGATACCACAGGCTTTGAAATTCAACTGGGAGAAAATCTATTACTAGATAGTTATGAGTTTTCCAACGAGGGGATAAGCATTCGTTTCCAAACAGAAATACCGCTAAATGTGGATTTGGACATTAGTATAATTGGCTTACAGGATTGTGCTGGAAATCGGTTGGAAAACAGCTCGTTTAGCTTTGTTAGGTATCGCATTCCACAACCGGGTGATCTTGTTATTACTGAAATAATGGCCGATCCAACCCCTAGCGTAGGTTTACCTGAGGTGGAGTATCTGGAGATTTACAACCAAAGCCCATTTTCTGTAAACCTCAACGAGAGTGTAATTCTTGGCAAAAAAGTAAACCAGAATTGGGTGCTAGAAGCTGGTGCATATAGTACTATAAGCTCCAAGGAGGGGGCAAAATTATTTGAAGCTATTGGGCAGGAGATTCTGGGGGTGGAAGGCTTGTCTTCTTCCTTTCTCAACAATTCCGGAAGCGTTATTGATATCGTTAACCCCGCAGGGGATACCGTTGTTAGCCAAATATATTCAGCCGATTGGCACACAGAATCCTACGCTAAGCAGGGAGGTTACAGTTTAGCACTTCGCGATATTTCAGTTTCATGCACCCAAAATCCTTTTGCCTGGGCATCAAGCTTAGATGACACTGGTGGAAGTCCGGGTAAGCCAAATTCCACGAGACCAATAGACATCAAAAACATTTTGGATTTAGCGCGATTAAGCATAAATGGTCCTGTGATTAAAGCCGTTTTTAATGATGCGGTTTTATGGAACCCAGAGCATTTTGAATACCAAGGTTTTTCTACTAGTCCAGAACTAAGCTATTCGGCAGAAGATGCACTCGGTTTCTTGCTAAGAGATAGTATAGAGCTGGGTAAGAAATACGAAATTCTGGTAAAGGGTCAGCGTTGTTTCTCACAGGAAATCGTGGAAGCAACTATTGAATTCACCAAACCCGAAGCTCCTGCGAATAGGTTATTCATCAATGAAATCTTGTATGATCCTGCTGGAAATAGTGGGGAGTACATTGAGTTATACAATGCTAGTGAAAGCAGTATTAGCCTCAATGGTCTCTATCTACAAAGCAGCCCTTTGGGAACTAAATACCTGATTGATAGCACCGGATACGTCTTGCCCGAGAACTCCTATGTGCTTATCTCCAAAGATACCACCGATTTGGGTGCCCAATACCCGGAATTTAAACCACAGGCATACCTAGCCGAAGCAACAATGCCTACTTTGTCCAATGCAGGTTCCCCAATAATTCTCAGTAACAGAGAAGGTGAGATTATAGATCAGCTCAATTATCAACCCGATTGGCATTTTGGGGATTTAATCAACACCCAGGGGGTAGCCTTAGAAAAAATCAATCCAAGCCTGGCATCAGAAAATAGTAGTAACTGGACCTCTGCCGCCTCCTCAGTTAATTATGGCACTCCAGGGTCTAAAAACTCGCAGTTTACTTTGAGCACTTCTTCGGGCAAGCTCGTGATTGAACCCGAGTTTTTTAGTCCTGATAACGATGGCTTTGAAGATAACTGCATTATTTCCATCAATGGCCTGGTACCAGGAAGTACCTTAAAGGTTGAGATTTTTAACCAAAAAGGCCTTTTAGTTGCCAAACCAACAGAAAAGGTTTTGGCTGGAACAGATAACGAAATTAGCTGGAATGGCGAAGATATAAATGGATTTCGCTTAGCAAGAGGAATCTATTTAGTGGTAGTCACCCTACAAAATCAAGGCGGTAAAACGGTTTTAAAGAAGCCTGTAACCATTGGTTAACAGGGAGTTAGAAACAAAAAAGCGAGACACATAAATGCGCCTCGCTTTTCCCTTTACCTGAGGTTAAACCTTAACTTTACCTGTTGGCTAAGGTAGCATAATTTTTTATTGGACAAGTGAAAAATTACATTTCAAACAATACTTTTTAGCGTGTTTTTGTATTGTCTAATTTCTTGCTGAACCCGCTGAATTTTTCAAACAATAAGACGTTTAAACCCAGAAGTAATAAAGCGTAGCTATGATCTTCAAGTGGAATGGTAAAAAATCTTATCCCCAGGTTTTCCTGATCGCTGTACCAAACCACTTGCTCGCTGACTAATGACCCGGTTAGTATTCCGTTTACTAAGTAAAAGGGAATCATGCACAGCATAAAAGACACAAAAAATTGTTTCCACCACAGGGGTTTTTCTACCCAACCGATATACACCAAAAACAAACCACAGAGAAAAAAAGAAGAGAAGGTATACCACTGCTGGATATTAAGCAGGCCCCAAACAATTAAGAAAACACCAAAGTAGCCCGCCCACTTTAGCAGGGTATCACCATGCTTTTTAGTGGGAAGGAAAAAATGCATGGTGAAATAGGTAAACGTGCAAGCGAAGGGTATACACAGAAAGAACAGAACCTCTTCCAAGGGCAAGTTATTGATATGAATACCAAGGAGATATTTGGAATTAAAACCCCAAACGCCAATATCGGTAAACCATATGTCCCACAGCACAAAAAATATGGCAACCGGAATTACGGCTTTGGCATAGGAAAGAAAGTGTTTGTAAAAAGGGAATTTGGGGTAAAAGGAGGCCAGAAGAGGTATGGAGATGGTGCCCAGGTTAAGGGCTAAATAAATCCAATGGCTATCCATTTCCATTGCGGCGGGTAGCTTTAAGAGCCTCTACAAAATATTTATATGGAACAACCAACATACCAAAGCATTCGCCTTCCTCTTTACCTAAATGCTTGTGGTGCACTTTGTGGGCTTTTCTAATGGCTTTAAAATAGGGATGCTTGGCATTTCTAAGCCACCTAAATCGCTGGTGGATAAAAATGTCGTGCACCAGGAAATAACAAATCCCATAGATGAAAATTCCCAACCCAATGTAAAAGCGATAGTCCCACGAAGATGCCGCTCCTACATACATAAGAATAGTAGAGGGGATGGCAAAAATGAGGAAGAAAGCATCATTCTTTTCAAAAAAGCCTGGCTCTGTTTGGTGGTGGTCTTTATGCAAAACCCAAAGAAAACCGTGCATCACATATTTATGGGTGGCCCAAGCCATAAACTCCATAAAAAAGAATGTTCCTATTACAATCGCTACTGACAACATGTTTGCAAATTTCTTAATTAATCTCCACTTAAGGCTTTTTTGTAGGTGTCTATTGCTCTTTTTCTGGATTCCTTCAGGTCTACTATAGGCTGGGGATAAGAAAAGTCTTCCAACTCTGGTACCCACTTTTTTATATAAGCTCCTTTTGGGTCAAATTTTTTTGCCTGGGTTTCCGGATTAAACACTCGGAAATAGGGTGCTGCATCGCAACCCGAGCCTGCAGCCCATTGCCACCCGCCGTTATTTGCTGCTAAATCGTAATCCAATAGCTTTTTTGCAAAATAAGCCTCGCCCCAGCGCCAGTCAATCAGTAGGTTTTTGGTTAAAAAGCTAGCCACTATCATTCGACAGCGGTTATGCATCCAGCCTATTTCATTTAATTGTCGCATCGCTGCATCCACAATTGGGTAGCCTGTTTTCCCTTCACACCAAGCTTTAAAATAATCTTCATTATTCTCCCAAGGAAAATCTTTAAACGGTTC
>JBMYJC010000249.1:0-3776 GCA_049594055.1 Luteibaculum sp.
GCCAGTTGTTTTTCCGCACCAATATCTCCAAAAATTGTTTCAATCTCTCCCTCAAAAGAAGCATTGGAACCATCCCCACCAGCTCCACCAGTAAGATCTGAAAATTTGTAGGTAACACTGTCTGCATCAATGCTCTTAAGCTTATCGGCATTGTCTTGCAATTCCTTTACTGCAGCAATAGATTCCTCTTTGTTATAAACAAAGGCGGTATCTCCAACAGGAATGTCAAGGGTAATACTAGTCTCCTGGTTTACAGGGATTTCAATGTCTGGAAGAGAGTCTTTTAAATCATCACAAGCAATAAATGATGTTGCAACTACTGCCGCGATGGCAAAACGAAATAAATTCTTCATGTTGTTAAAATTTGTGCTAAGATATGCGGGAATAACTCATGCAATCAATTATTTGTTGCGAAAGCCTAAGATTTTGTTGTGAATCATATTTTTTACTCATCCAGCCATAGTCCTAAGTTTTCCTGGTGCTTAATTTTATGGTAATTAAACGCAGCAGCCACGCATTTTTTTAGAATATCCACTTTAAAAGGTTCTGTGAGGGGCAGTAAAATGGCCCGATTATTCTCGTAAGTAAATAAGTCTCCAAAAACCTGCTTAAAGCTGGGGACCAACTTGCTTGTACATTTAAAGTAAAGTCCAATGAATTCGGCATTTTTTGCTTTCCAATCAATTCGAAGCGTACTTCCCTGATTGCATAAATAGCTGGGTTCGCCCCACTTTAGGGTTTCCTCTAAATCCAACTTTAATTCTGTTGCGGTTGCTATTATGATAGACCTCAATGCCAACATTTTTGGTTGGATATCCCTGGGGTAGGACTCAAAAACGTTTTTGACCTGGGGATTTGAGATGCTGTCTAATTGCATAGAAAGGCTAAAAAAAAGGCCCCAAGCAGTTTTAGCTTAAGGGCCATTGTTAAGCGTGGATAAGGGAAGGATTAAACCAGCTTGTATATTTCCATTATTCGATCCAGAATAGCTTTGAAATCTATTTTCAGGTCAATCAATTTTCCGGTTTTTATGTCAAATACCCAACCGTGAATTTGCACTCCGCGCTCGTTAATGGCCTTTTGAACGTCTGCGGTCTTAATAACATTAACGCATTGCTCTTCAACATTCAACTCAATTAAACGCTTGTAACGGGCTTCTTCGTCAGCAATCTTATCCAATTGAGCCTTGTGAATTCTATACACATCGCGAATGTTTCTAAGCCAAGGGTTTAAAAGGCCTAAATCGGCCGACTGCATCGCAGCTTTTACACCACCACAGTAATAATGCCCACAAACTACTACGTGCTTTACTTTTAAGTGCACTACAGCATAGTTGATAACGGACATAGCACTCAAATCTGTATTCACCACCATGTTCGCAATGTTGCGGTGAACAAAAACGTCTCCCGGGCCTGCACCCATTACTTCTTCCGCAGTTACCCTACTGTCTGAACATCCTATGTAAAGGATTTCCGGGCTTTGGCCTTCTGCCAGTTTATTAAAGTAATTGGGACTTTCATTCAATTTAGAGGCTATCCAAGCCTGGTTGTTCTCAAATATTTTATTCAGTTCCATACGGTAAATTTTTTGGGAAAATAAGCTTTGCAATGTAGATCACCCAATTTTAAGCTCAACAAGCAGTAAATAAAAAAGCCTTCCTGTAAAAACAAGAAGGCTCTTAAATTGAAAGTCTTACTGCTTAGTTAAACTCAAAATCAATTAATTCTTCAACAACATTGCTTGTAGAGTCTTGGAAAGAATACTTTATAAGGCCAATTCCCTGACTTAACCATCTTGTGCTAAATGCTGAGGGACCAGTTTGGCCATTAAATCTTGCATACGATTCAAGCTCAATCTCAATCACATCGGTGTATGTAGTGCCTTTAACATCCATAGTAATATTCACGCCTTTTACAGTGAATTTTGCTACGGCAGTTACATTACCATTTAATTCAAACTCATCGGTCCAGGTTTGCCCAACACTTGGGTTTTTCTGAACAACGCGTTGTGATCCAGCTATATTGGCTTCTCCACTAAAAGGATCTGCGCTCTCATCCCAACTGTACAAGAAATCAGGCCCACAATATATCATGCCTGTTTCATCATTATCGATTACTTCAAACCAAGTGTTGCCATTGATAGTATCTGATGAACCTATCCTAACTGTGTCGATAGCTCCTTCGCCATCTTCATAAATCCACAAATTACCCGTAGCAATGGGGAAAAATTCACAAGCTCCAGCAGTTACACTTGGGGTGTTGTTGCTGTTGTTGTCCTCTTTTTTTTCATCTTCCTTACAAGAAGTGAACGCAACTGCGCCTGCCACTAACAAGGCGCCTAATTTTAACTTATTCATAACATTAAAAATTAAGGCGCGAAAATAGTATAATAATTTAAACTTGGTTTGTTAAAAGTGTTTTAGAAAAACTCCTATGATTCGTAAAGAGGCCATTTTTCTTATTGTATTTTATATTGAAGTAGTTCAGAAGCTGAGCCGTCCTCCTTTATGTTGTAGCGAATAAGCCCAATACCAGGAGCATACCATGATTGGGATGAACTTATAACGGGCTGGGTGTGAATGGTGTCGAAATAGCGCTTTTCTTCCACCACCACTACGTTTTTAAAAGTAAAGCCTCTCATTTTTACTTCCTCTAGGATGTCTTTTACTGTGTAAATCACCATATCAACCATAAATTGATTTTCTACCCCGCTATGCCACTGATCTCCAACTTTTGGGTTTTCCTTAATCAGGGTAATAGCATCGGCTGTGTTGGGTTGTGCAGCACCATTGTTTCCATCCTCTCTCCAGTGGTAAACAAAACTTCGGTTGCAAGAGTAAAAGTTTTGGGCCTGCTGCGTTTTTGCTTTTAACCATAGGGTGCCGTTAAACTCATCTGTGCTGTCCGAAATTTCTAATCGGGTTAAGGTCTTATCGGGATTTATATAGATCCACCAGTTACCAGGTGCTATGGGCATTAAATCACAGGCAGAAGCCTTTAATTCCTTCGGTGGAATTTCTGCTGAATCTGATTGCAGAGGACTTAGCTTTTCTTTTTTGCAGGACAGCAGGCAAACTAAAACCAGGATGAAAATGCTGTAGGAGAGTGTATTCTTAATTTTCATGGGTTCAGGGTTATTTATCTGGGGAATTTAGTATAAAAACTATAGGATTTCACCTTAGCTTGAATCTATTCTCCAAGATTTGATGTCCTGATCGCTATCAAAAAATTTTGGATTCATAATTCTTTCTCCCATTGACTTGTATGGATTGCTTGCCTTTTCTATTTGTTTGATAATTAGGGTTTTAGCATATTTGCCGCTTCCTGATGTTACCGTGGATTAGAAATAGCATTTTTTTAGGGGCGAGTAGCTTGGTAACCTTATTCTGTCTTGGGTCAGAATTTGGATGGTTTACCCAGCTTCCGGAAGGAGAAAATGCAGCTTTAGCTGCTCAAAATCAGTTTAAAGTAAACCTTGCAGACGGTACTCAATCGATCAATGCAATAGCTCTTCCTAAAAATTCAGTAGACCTTCCCACTATTTTTCAGCCACTTTTAGAGCAGAATTCTGGAATAGTGCATGCAACCTGGGAAAGATTTCCAGATGGTGCCTATTGGGTAGGAATTTGTTTTAAAGATGAATTAAGACTGAAAAGTTCCACCATTGAATCAAGGGGTGGTTTAGATTTTATTTTGCTTCGCTTCAATGAAAATGGCAGAAAAATAACCTGGGTGCACCATTATGGAAGTGAGGCAGATGAATTTCTGGCCGATATA